>NZ_JBNATZ010000245.1:0-3697 GCF_049701015.1 Desulfofundulus sp. | reverse complement strand
GTTGGTAAAATCGGTGGGGTTAGAAAATTTCCTACAGTGTGTTGACTTTATCCTTTAACTATTCAAAGGTTGCGTTCTCCAGGGGTAATGATATAATAAAGTAAAGGTGTTATCAGGGGGTTTAAGTATGTTTGTACGGGATTATATGAGTACTTCCCCTGTCAGTATCCACCCGGGGACTCCCATCTTGGAAGCTCTAAGCATTATGAAAAAAAATAAGATCAGGCATTTACCGGTGGTGGATAAGGGCCGGTTGGTAGGACTGATTACCGAGCGGGATCTGCTGACCGTTACTCCTTCCCCCGCAACTACCCTTAGCGTTTTTGAAATGAATTACCTGCTTTCCAAAATGGTAGTAAAAGAAGTCATGAAAACCAGACCCGTAACCGTGGGTCCAGACTGTACCATTGAAGAAGCGGCTTTGGTCATGCGGGAGCATAAGATTGGTAGCCTGCCGGTAGTTGAGGGTGACGGGTTGGTAGGTATTATTACCCAAACCGATATCCTGGACGCCCTGATCCGCATTTTTGGCCTGCGCAAAGCAGGTACCCGTCTGGTTCTTGAAGTTGGCGATCGTATTGGTGCTCTGGCCGACATCCTGGCTGTGGTAAGGGAACACCAGATCAATGTCATTGGTGTGGCGTGCCGGGAGAAAGAAAATCAACGGGTCCAAATTATGCTGCGTCTCAGTACGGTGGACCCCGAACCACTGGTAACTGATTTGGAAAGACATGGCTTTGAGGTAAAATCTGTTAGTTGACCATATGGGGAGATGATATACAGCTAAAATCCGGCTCCCTGATGGGGCCGGATTGATTTTGATTGTAATTCTCTGCCGGTGGTTACACTATATTTGAACAAGGAAAAGGAGAAGATTTCATGGAATCCCTGAGCTCGCATGTATTGTCCCGTTACGCCACTATTGCTATCGACATAGCCACCCGCATTGCACGAGGAGAGTACCGTGAGGGCCAGAAAATATTCGGTCGTTCTACCCTGGCCGGTAAGTATAATGTTTCGCCGGAAACTATCCGCCGGGCTTTGACTCTCTTGCAGGATATGGGGATTGTGCATGTTTCTCCGGGTGTAGGGGTGGTGGTTAAGTCTCAGAGAGCGGCGGAGGCTTTTCTGGCTGAATGTGGACAGCGCCAGGTTTTAAGAGACATGCAGGAACGTTTGCACCGTTTGTTGCGGGAAAGGGACCGGATTAACAGTGAAATTGAGAAGCTTATGAATGAACTGCTGGATTATACTTTTAAAATGGCGGGCAACTTACAGCGAATTGAGGAAATCAAGGTTCCTTCTGACTCGCCCCTGGTGGGCAAGTCCCTGGCAGAAGCAGAATTCAGGGCTAAGACAGGCTCAACCATCCTGGCTATTTACCGCGGAGGTGAGGAAATCCTCTCACCTCAGGCTGACACGGTTATCCAGGCTGGTGATGTTCTGATTGTACTGGCGCCACCTGAGTTAAAAGAACAGGTTTATAATCTGGTGAATGGCACTACTTCCAAACAACAATAAAGCCTCTCCCTTGATGGGAGAGGCTTTCTGATCGAGACCTACTTATTTTTATCAACCCTGTTGCATTTTCTTAATGGCCTCGCGTATTTCATCGACTGATGCCTCTTCTTCAATAGTCGAGAGATCGCCCAGTTCCTTGCCAACCCAGAGCGATTTCATCACCCGGCGCATGATTTTACCACTCCGGGTTTTAGGCAGGGAGCTTACAAATTGAATATCCCGGATAATTACAATTGGCCCCATGGTGTTACGTACATGGGCAATTAAATCCTTTTTCATTTCTTCACTGGGCTGGTAACCCTGTTTTAACACTACAAATGCGCAGGCAACTTCACCTTTGAGCTCATCGGGAACACCCGAAACACCAGCTTCCACCACTGCCGGGTGGGAGATGAGTGCGTTTTCAATCTCAATAGTACCGATCCTGTGGGCGGCAATCTTGATTACTTCGTCAGAACGCCCGGCAAACCAGATGTACCCGTCTTCATCAAAGGAAGCAGCGTCGCCGCAGTAATACCTGCCCTGGGTGAAGGGTAAACGCTCCCAGTATTCCTTCTGGTAACCTTCTTCGTTGTTCCACAAAGTGGAAGTCAGTCCCGGGAACGGCCTCAAGATAGTAACTATCCCCTTCTCGCCGGGTGCTGTGGGCTTACCTTCTCTGTCATCCACAATTTCAGCAATGATACCTGGTACCGGAATACCGGCTGACCCGGGTTTAATGGGAATCATGCCCAGCCCGTAGGGGTTGGCGAAAATAGGTCCGGAAGTTTCAGTTTGCCACATGTGGTCCATGACGGGGATTTTGTTTTCAAATACCTGTTCCTGTAACCAGCTCCACGCAGCAGGGTTTAACACTTCTCCGGCGCAGAAGACTCTTTTGACTGTACTCAGATCGTGTTTTCTGGCATGTTCAATGCCCAACCTCATCAAACCCCGTACGCCAGTGGGAGATGTCCATATTGCTGTGACTTTGTTCCTCTCCACAATATCCCACCACATGTCTGGCCGCGGATAATCAGGGGTGCCTTCGTAAAGTACACTGGTAGCCCCGACCAGCAGGGGTCCATAAACGTTATAGCTGTGCCCTACAATCCAACCAATGTCTGAAGTACAGAACCATACGTCCTCTTCTTGTAAAGCGTAGATCCACTTGGCCATGGAATAGATATATATCTGGTAACCGCCATGTTTTTGAACGGTAACCTTGGGTTTGGCCGTAGTGCCGGAAGTTGGAAGCAGGAAGAGGGGTTCGTTGGCTTCCATTAGCTCTATGTCCGGGCTCTGCCCTTCGCCCAGGGCCAGGAATTCATCCCAGAAAATATCCCGGCCTGCCTTCATTGGGGGTGCCTGCTCTTTATTTTTCTGCAGAACCACGACCTTAGTGATTAAATCATCCGGGCACATGGCCAGAGCATCATCAATCATCTTCTTTAAGGGTACTGGCTTGCCTCTCCGCAGGCTTTCGTCCTGGGTAAGGAGATATCTGGCACCTGTAATTTGCAGGCGGTCTGCTACCGCACCGGCAGAAAAACCGGCAAAAATAACCACATGGATGGCTCCTATACGGGCGCAAGCCAGCATGGCGGTGACTGATTCAATGCCCGTCGGCATATAAATGGCTACCCTGTCGCCCTTTTTTACCCCCAGACCCCTTAGGGCAGCTGCATATTGTTTTACGAGGGAGAGAAGCTGACCGTAGGTTATCACTCTTGTTTCACCGGTTTCTCCGGATTCTGCAATAAAAGCGGCCCGCCCACCATTTCCTTTCTTAACTTTATAATCCACGCAGTTATAGCAAATGTTGGTAAGTCCCCCGGAGAACCATTGAAAAGTTGGATAGTTCCATGTAAATACCTTACCCCACTTTTTAAACCAGTGAATATCGCGGGCAGCTTTGTTAGCTGCTTCTGCCCAGAAACTTTCCGGGTCTTCTGTCGCCCAGTCAATAAAGGCTTTTACCTGCGGGGGAACCAGTCCGGTACCCATTTTCTCAGCCATGCGACATTACCTCCCCTTTAAAATCAAAAACCTTGCATATAAAATAATAAATTGAAAATAAACAAAGATTAAGAAAATTCCGGCGGAATGCATTTTTTTGAGTGCGAGTGGATTGATAGCTGGAGCCAATGGACTGGCCAATCAAGGAGAAATATGGTCCGATTAACCATGGAAAGCA
>NZ_JBNATZ010000244.1:0-3706 GCF_049701015.1 Desulfofundulus sp. | reverse complement strand
GCTTTCTTTTGGGTTCGGGGTGGGGCGGCGGCTGCAGATGACCATGCCGGGGGGTATGAGCTACCTGGACTTTTTAGTGCCGGGTGTGGTGGCCCTGACCCTGTTTAACAACGGGGTGACATCGGTAACTGTGCGCATGTTTTATACACGCTTGTTCTGGCAGAGTTTCGAGTCCTACCGGCTGGCCCCGGTGAGCAATTTTTCCATTTGTCTCGGGTACACCCTGGCAGGTGCCATGCGCGGCCTTCTGGCCGGGCTGATTGTCCTGCTGATGGTGTTCCTGATCGTGCCCTCCCTGGAACTGGCCGGATCTTTTCTGGCAGCCATGCTGCTGGCCTCCCTTTGCTTTGGTGCTCTTGGCGTGCTTATTGGCCTTTGCCTGCGTTCCTTTGATGACCAGGCCCTGGTCAGCGAATTCATACTTGTACCGCTCACTTTTTTAAGTGGCACGCTCATCCCCGTGGAACGCCTGCCCGGATTCCTGCAGCACCTGGTGTGGTTTTGTCCACTTACCCCGGCGGCCGAATTATTGCGCAGCACCCTGTCCGGGCACGGATTCAACTGGTGGCTGGTAGCGGTGCTGGGGGGATGGACTATTGTTTTATTCACCCTGGACTTGCTGAGGCTGAAAATGCTGGACGGCTAAAAGCTCAGGCAAGCTGCTTGAAGGCTTATCAACCTGTGTTTCAGGGGAAAGGAGTGGCTTCTCATGAGCGATTGGGAGAAAGTAATCGCCTTTCACGGCCATCCCTGTTGTTTGCTGGCTGTTGGTTACCGGGCAGCTAAAGTAGCCCTGGAGAAACTGGGTGCTGGTGTCTCCGGTCACCATCGACTGGTAGCTGTGGTGGAAAACCGCACCTGTGCTGCCGATGCAGTGCAGGTAATATCGGGCTGCACCTTTGGCAAGAGAAACTTTGTCTTCAGGGAAAACGGCAAATATGTGTTTACCTTTGCCCGGACGGGAGAGCGGCAGGCTCTGCGGGTGAGCTTGAAGGCAGGTGTGCTGAGCCGGGAAGGGGATGACTTCGTAGTTCTCATGGAAAAGGTGGCCAACGGAGTAGCTACCGAAGAGGAGCAGGATGAATTTTACCGCCGTCAGGGACCTCTGATGAAGTACATCCTGGAAGGGCCGGTCGAGGAGATTTTTGATCTGCGTTTTATCGACTCGGAAATAGTCCTTCCAGAACTTTGTTTGCAGATGGTCACCTGCAGCGGGTGCGGTGAGGAAGTGATGAAGAACCATGTCATTTACCGGGAGGGACGTCCGGTATGTAAGGGCTGCCTGGCTTAAAGGTGTGTCAGGAAGGGCCGGGGCTTGTACTTTTTCCTGTTCAAGCTGCGGGGAAAGTGTCTCTTCCGGTGCTTCTCCTGGGAATAGCCTTTATCCGAACTGGTAACAGCTAATTTGCAAAAGGAGTGGGTGTTAATGGAATCGAGCCTTGAACTGGTACGGGACCGCGAGATCTGGGTTTTACCGGAAAGCAGTCATGCCCATGAGGGACATGAAACCCGTTGCCGGGTTTTTTACGGGCACGCCATGCATCCGGATGACCTGGCGGAGATGGCGCATCTTTCGGCCTGGGCTGTAGCTCCCGGGGGCGAAAAGATTTCCTTGAAGGTGGAACCTGGAGACGACAAATTCCATGTGGTGGTCTTCACACCCACTCACGAAGGTTTCTGGCCGGTAACGGTGGAAAACCGGGTGGGTGCCATAGCCATTACGAGAGACGGGTTCTACTGCCATGGCACCCGCCGGGAATACCCCGATGCCCGGGAAGTGGTTTACTATCACCAGTATGCCGGGACCTGGGTTCAGGTGGGCCATTTTTGCGCTACCTGTAGCGGAGGGGTGCATCCGCCGGAAGTCATCCGCCCGGGGCATGTCCTGGAACTGGTCACGGCTCCCGGTACCTACCGGGTGGGCGATGAGGTGATCCTGGAAGTTCTTTACCAGGGAAAGCCCTTGCCCGGAACGGAAGTAAAGGCCACCTGGAGCCTGCGGGAAGAACAGGGCTGGGGGTTGAGCGCCCGAACCGATGAAGCGGGGCGGGTGAGGTTTTCCCTGGGTAATCCCGGGCACTGGCTTTTTGGCACCCGTTATGCCGGTGAAACTCCCGTTGGTGAGGAGTACGACAAGCGGGTTTATACTGCCACACTGAGTATTTTTGGCGTACGATAAAAAAACAATTGACCTCGGTGGGGAGCAGTAGTATAATTAAGCATAGAGAAGCAGTATAATAATTACAACGGATGGATTTTACTAAGTAGGGGTACTAGTTATAAAGCGGTGACTGGAGTCACCGGAAGTGATGGTTTTACGCTGGTAACAATACATCATGCACAGGAGCAACCATGAAGGTGCTGTTTCCTCCAGGGGATGGGGGCAGGGCTTTCATGGTTTTGTTGTTTTTTCACCGGATGAGGCCATCGTAAGGCCAGTCCTGAATTTCTCAACTTCGAGGGTCTAAGCTAAACCTTGGCATTAGCTTTTAACCCTATACCTGCTTGCTGGCTGGGATCCCGGCAAGCGGGTCCGACTCCTTCTCAAACGGGTATGCAGGGTCTGGTCAATCCTGCATGCTGTACCTCCTTTCGTCCTGGCATGTGGGGCCTGGTCACCCTCACATGCTATTTTTTTATAAAAATCAACCAGGCTGACCAGCGTGGTGCAGGAATTAAAAGTTACATGTAGAACTTTACATTCCAGTATCTTCATTTTGGCAGGTAAGATTTTGAATGCAAGCCAGAGCTTCCTGTTTTTAAGGTCTAAATTTAGCACATAGCACAAACGAATATTTTCACAACTTAATATGCGAAACGGGGTGTCCTGCTTCCGTGGTGAGGCAGGCAAAAGGGAAGCCGGTGCAAGTCCGGCGCGGTCCCGCCACTGTGAGGGGAAGGGATCCACACTATGTCACTGGTGTGCACTCACTGGCATTTTTGTTCATGTAACCGAACCGGTTACAAATTGGTGAGTGCCCGCCGGGAAGACGTGGAGTTCCAATGAACCCGAGCCAGGAGACCTGCCCCGTTTTGTATGCCATGCTGCCTGCGCGGATAGGGAGGTGGTAAGCCGGTATTCTGCCTTACCCCGCTTTCTTCTGGTAGCGGGGTTTTTGCTTTGCCGGCTGTTTATTAAGACGGGAGGTTGCATTGGAACATGCCGGAAGCAGTTAAAGTGGCGCTGGTCCATGCTGCGATAAAATGGAAGAGAAAGGAAGACAACCTTCAGCATTTGTTAAATTTGAATGAAGAAGCCGCGGTGAGCGGCGCACGCATTATTGTTAATCCGGAACTGGCCACCACGGGTTACGGCTTCACCAGCAGGGATGAGATCTCACAGTTTGTGGAGACTGTCCCGGGTCCCACCACTGAGCTCTTCGGCCGGCTTGCCGGACGGTACGGGGTCTACATCTGTCTGGGGCTGCCGGAGGTGGACGACGCTACAGGGATTTATTACAATACGGCGGTCCTGCTGGGCCCGGACGGCCGGGTACTCGGGCTTTACCGCAAGCTGGCCCCGGCTTTCCGTGAAAACCTGTGGGCGGCCAGGGGTAATCTACCGGTACTGGTGGTGGATACCGCTTTCGGCAAACTGGGCCTGCTTATTTGTGCCGATTCCTACTGGTATAAAGCCGCGCGTATGGCTGCTTTAAAAGGAGCCCGTGTGCTGTTGATCCCGGCCAACTGGCCGCCGCTGCATCAT
>NZ_JBNATZ010000243.1:0-3712 GCF_049701015.1 Desulfofundulus sp. | reverse complement strand
CAGCCATAGAAAACCAACCGCGGTGCTGAGCGGTTGTACCGCAGCTGCCAGCACGAAAAACACCGCCTCACTGGAGAGGAAAGACGCGCCGTGAAAGGCAACCGCAAAAAACCAGACATAAACGGAAAAGGCAATAGAAGCGAGCACTTCCCCGGCAAGATGACTGATAGCTGCACTGCCCCGTCTGCTGGCCCAGGCCAGGACGCTTTCAGGGACCCCTTCACGACTGCAGTCGCGCCCCTCAAAGCAGCAGTCTGAAGCGTTTTTACCGTAACCTCCGGTCCGGTTCTCCTGTACCTGATCTTTTTTCTCTTCAGCAGGAATGCAGGTATCAGTGCTGTCCTTTCCCTCTTCTGCGTTTCCCTCACCGCAACCATGCACATCTGGAGTTCCATACGGATCGGTAAAATGACTTTCGCTGTTTACCGCGGCAGCGGTGAGTGGAGCCTCCACCTCGGTTTTTTTGCTTTCCGGGTATACATCCGTAAAAACAGGAGGGCTTTTCTGATCGCCGAGCTGGACCGGGCTGTTGCCTGTCTTGCAGAACTGCCCGAAACCAGAAAGATTACCGTCAAAACCTGGCTCACAAAAGACCCCGCTGAATTTGCGCTTCGTCCAGATGTACAGAGGCTTTGTTTCTGGCAGTCCCTTTTCCCCAGGATTGCCGCTTTTGCCAGCGCCTTCTTTGCCAATATCTCCGTGGGGAAACTTCCGGACTTCCGGCCGCTCGTCGCCGAGTGATATGAATTCACCTGGTTCGCTGGGGAAACATCCCCAGTAGTAAACGCAGTACAAAAACAAGAAGCAAAGAGCAGTAATGAAAGCAATGGTAACTTGAAAGAACGTCATGATTAACCGCACCTCCCTGTTGACGATTAATCAAAGTTCGTGCAGGATAATTGCAATCCACAAAAAAGCAAAATAACAGACCGTCCACCCTAGTTTCCATAGAAAAGAGAACGGCCAAAAGGCCCACAACAGCACTACCGGAAGAAGCCACATAGCAGAAGCCAGCAAAAATACCAGCATCTCTCCGCGGCCCACAACCAAGCATGATGTTGTCTTCCAAATACACGCAACTATGCACGCTATACTTCCCCACGACATTGAGGTTATAGACATATCAACCGAGCTACCCGGCTGAGAAAGCAGTCCCCTCAAAACACCAGGCGCCAAAAGGTACATGAAGAAGCTCAAAATGGAACGGTCTCCGGATCCAGAGCTAAAAAGCATATAGCAAATAATGACTCCTGTTATACCTATTACCTCGTGATACAACGAATTGGAGATGGGCAGACCATGCAAATAACTGAACGGTTTGGTGCCGCAATATGCATTCTTGCATTTTTTATATGGGTTTTGCTTGCTAAGAACCACCAAAACCCCTCCCCTGTGAACTAAAAAGGCCGGGTCATCCCCGGCCCCCTGAACCAGATCTACAATCTAATCCCCAATCAACTCCGCATGGATCTTGCTGTCCTTCGGCGGCAGCTGCACGACCTCCACCCTCACCGTAGTTTCAGCCACGTTGTCCGGCGGGTAGGCGTCCTCCCAGGAGCCGTCCGCCGGCCATGCCTCCGCGCGGAACCTGTACGTACCCGGGGTGGACGTGGTGAAGGTGTAAATCGTCCTCTCGCTGTCCTTCGGTCCGAGCCGCACCGTCTTCGTTACGGGCCCGCTCGGGCCGCTCACCGTGAACCTCACCGGGATCTTACCGCCGTTGTCGTCCTTCCTGGTCGCCCTGCCGGTTACGATTATCTTCACGTCCCGCCCGGGGAGCGTCTTCCAGACCGTCTTGGCGGGCAGGAGGGTGGCCTTGACGTCGTGCAGGCCCTCAACCTCGATATTGACGGACACCAGGTTGTTCTTTTCGGTCAGTTCGGGGTAGTACCGCACCAGCTTCGGGTTCATGATGTCCGGGTAGAACGTGTTCAGGGCGGCAACCAGCTTCTTCGAGCCCGGCTGAGCCGTCCAGTCGAACTTCACCGTCACCGTGTCACCCTGCTTGTTGAGGGAGATCACCTGCTGCTTGTTGCCTTCGTAAACCGGCAGCGGTGTACCCGCTTCGTCCTTTAAACCTGCTTTATTGATTGTGTCGCCGATTACGTGGAACGCCGCCACGGGTATTTTGTCCAATGGCCACTCAATACCAGGGTCCTGCTTGTACTTGAAGACCGCGGTGGCGGTGTATTTCTGCCCCACCTTCGCCTTCTGGCCCTTGGGCACGCCGGAGTCGATGGAAACAGCCTCCAGGTCGATGGGGATGGCGTTCCAGGCGAATATGCCCTCGTTCGTGGTGACCACCAGGTGGTCGTGGGCTACGGAGATTTCACCCGAAACACCGGCGGCGTAAGACCCGCCGCCGCTGGACACGGGCAGGTTGACGTACCCGTATTTCTCACCGGTGCCCGCGCCCAGCATGGCCAGTGCCGGGGAGGATTTGCCGGAAATGCCGCGCGTACCTTCGAGGACAATGCTGCCGTGCCCGTTGACCGCCCAGACCGCCGGAGCCGTTTGAGCCCGGGAGTCGAAATTCGCCACCCACATCGTCTTCCCGGTGTTGCGGTCCACGGCGATCACCTTGCCCGGGGAGTTCACGTCACCCGAGCTGGTGCCGCCCACCGCCGGGAAGAAGACCGTACCCGGGAGTAAGGCCGGGGAGCGGTTGGAGAAGGTGCCGGCGACAGCGGTGTTCACCCACGCGCCTTTCAGTGCCCACGTGTCGTAGCAGTACACCCGGCTCCGGCAGTCCCCGAAGTACAGCTTCGTGCGGTCCCCGCTGACCGAGAAGCTGGCCACCAGGCCGGAGGGGAGGTTTGCTGTCCTGTACTCCTTGTTACTCTTCAGATACACTTTTCCATTGTTTTCGCTCAGGATGTCGTCGAACCTGTAGATGTAAAGCTTGCCGCTGTACAGCCCCTGATCCACGCCCACGGCGAAGCCGTCGGACCCGTCCGCGAGCTTCACGATGCTAGGCGTGGACGATGTGCGGCCGGGGAGCGCAAGATAACCCGTGGTTATTTCTCCCGGACCGACTATCCCGCCGTCTTCTAATTTGTCCAGGCCAAACCAGAGCACGATCCGACCTGTATCGCCAGCGGTAGTGATTACGACCAGGTGGCCGTGCCAGTTATATACCACCGGAGCAGAGACCACGTCATGGATAAATTTCGACCAGTCGCGGAAAACTTCTTTCGGGTGGTCGAAGTCCGTCACGTCGAACACCTGGAGCCAGGCCCCGCCCACTGTGCTATCGTGCTCGGTACCGATAAAGACCAGCTTCCTGCCGTTGAGGTCCACCAGCGTCGGGTGGCTCTTGGTCGGGCCGTCACCCTTCAGGGGCAGGGACCAGACCGGCGGGTTGGGTTGAAATTTACCGTCGGGTTTGGCCTGTTTGGAAACAAACCCGCACAGTGCTTTCCCTATTGCCGCGATGACCACCGGGCGGTCCTTGCCGAAGTAGTCCCCGTCCAGGATCAGCGGCTGGGAGTAGGAAGTTTCGGGCGGGTTCTGGAAGGCGTACCAGGCGGGCCACATCACCGGGAAGTTCGTATTGTCCCCCACCCTGGTGTGATAGTCATCGAATCCGAAGGTGGTCACGTCCTTCCACAAACCCCACCCGGACGTCGTCGCCGCGAGCGCCGGAAACGCCGAAGCAAACAGGAACACCAGAACCAGAAACGTGACGAGAATCCTACGCACGTACATCCCC
>NZ_JBNATZ010000242.1:0-3714 GCF_049701015.1 Desulfofundulus sp. | reverse complement strand
GACCATAGTTCTTGCTGCTGTAAATACCGTCCGAGGTAAAAATTACCGTACCGGTATTTTCCGTATGCACAATCATGCCAAGCACTCCAGGGGTATGACCCGGTTGAATGAAAAGCTCCAGGCCTTTGGCAAGTTCCATATCCTGCCCCACCGGCTGGTAGACAATTCCCGGAATATTGCTAAAATCAGCCTTGACATAAGCCCCTACATTAGGTTCCGGACCAATATTAGTCACATAAAAGGCATACATAGCTTCCGGCTTGCTTACCACCACATTTTTACCTGCTTTCGTCCCACTGAAGAGGTCGATATTTCCGGCGTGATCCATGTGCAAGTGAGAAACGATCAACAGGTCAATATCTTCCGGCTTCAAGCCCAGTTCTGCCAGGCGGTCTTTTAATGCCACCTCTTTCGTCCAGGGGAAGACCTCCTGCAAACCCTTCGGCCATCTGGTTTTCCATTCCGGACTACAGCCGCAATCATACAGTACCCGCCCCAACGCGGGGTGTTCAACCAGAACGGCATAGGTCGGAAGGGCCACCCAGTTCGCCGGAGGAGTTTTGTTTTCCAACGTGCCAGGCCTGGGAGCAGTTGCCAACCATACTTCATCGCATTCAATTACACCCAGATCCAAAATATAAAACCTTATTTTTTCCATTCAGCGTCAGCCCCTTTGATTTTATTTTTTAAATCGTCTGGAAATTGCCCAAAGAATATCAACCTTTGCAAACTCCCTTAATCTTGAGTTATAACGATTCTAATGGGATTACCCACTTTTTTCTCCAGGTGTTCCAAGGCCGTGTTCACTTTCTCCAATGGTAATCGTTCGGTTACGGAACCGGATAGATCCAGGCGACCATTTGCTGCCAATTCCACTAACCGCTGAATCTCACCCCTCTCAAAGGAATAAGATCCGATTACTTCAATTTCTGAACGAACAAAAATGGTAGGTGGAAGAGTCTCAATGGGATCAGAAGTTACTGCGCCGTCCACCCCCCATCAATGACCAGGCACTGGCCAGTCATATAACTGGCGGCATCCGAGGCCAGGAAGACTACAGCTCCTACCATGTCTTCAACCTGTCCCAGGCGGCGCATCGGAATGTTTTTGATAAGATGGTTGTAAATTTTTTCATTCTTGAGGTCAGCTTCATTCATCGGGGTAATAACATAACCCGGACAGAGAGCATTAACGTTAATGTTGTATTTGGCCCATTCCAGTGCCAGTGCCCTGGTCATCTGGATGACACCACCCTTAGCCACGCAATAAGGCAACACCTGGCGTTCTCCCACCAGTCCGAGAATGGAGGCTACGTTGATGATTCGACCACCACCCTGCCTAATCATCTGTCGCCCGACGGCCTGAGCCACAAAAAAGACCGCACGCTGGTCAAGGGCCACCACCCGATCAAAATCGGCCTCTGTTAAATCTTCTGCTCTCTTCGTGATGGCGGTACCGGCGTTGTTCACCAGGATATCAATCCTGCCATATTCCGCCATGGTTCTTTCCACCAAGCTCTGCACTTGATCATTCTGGGTTACATCAGTCGCGACACCTATCGCTCTACGACCTGTACCGCGAACTTCGCCAGCTACACGGTCACAATCGGCTTGATTGCGGCTAACTATAACGAGATCTGCTCCTGCCTGGGCCAGGGCTAACGCAATGCCGTACCCGATTCCCTTGGTGGATCCCGTCACCAGGGCCACCTTACCGTTTAAACTGAAGGTGGGTAAGTTCATGCCAATTTCCCCTTCTCCGAAATGTTTAAACTATGTTATATAAAAGCAGCAGTTTTGTTAAAAAAGTTATTTTGTTAATATTTGAAATTGTCTGGTTATAACAAGTTCAATTAGACCTTCTTTCGTAAATCATATAACCTTTTTGCTTTAAAAGCGGTACGCTCAATATACCCATAAGGTTGTATGGAAACCTCAGGAGTAACCATAAGTTCTTCCTTTAGCGCCTTTTTTAGTTTAGGAACAAAATCCTCTTCAAGAATTTCCCTGGTTCTTTCAACCACCACAGTACAGATATCAACTCCCCTTTCCTCATCATGGGTCAACTCAATACGGTATTGATCACTAAGGCAATCAAAGCTGCGAATTACCTTTTCCACCTGTGATGGGTAAAATTTGGCCCCCTTATATACCACAAGGTCATCAGCCCGTCCCAATATACCTCCCGGTGACCGGGCATGAGTCCTCCCACAGGCACAAGGTTCAGTGATTAATTTGGCCAGGTCGTTAGTCCAGTAGCGCACCATTGGCGTTGCCTCCCGGGTCAGGTGGGTAATTACCAGCACACCAATTTCCCCTTCGGCACAAGGCTCCATCGTTTCGGGATTGATAATTTCAATGAGATAATGATCTTCCGCCCAGTGCAGACCAGCTTTTGCGGTGCATTCTGCGGCAAAAGTGGGGCCGATTTCCGCTAATCCATAAAAATCGTAGGCATCAATGCCCAGGCCGGATTCAAGCCGGGACCGCGTAGAAGCATTTTGAGTACCGCCTTCCCCGCCAAAAGCTCCTATCCGCAAGGGAATTTGTTCCGGAGATAATCCCTCTTCAGCCATCTTTTCGGCAATATGCAAAGCAAAAGATGGTGTAGATAAAAGCACATGGGATCCGGGATTTTTAAAGTACTGTATTTGCTTACTGGTCATCTGGGCACCGATGGGTATGACAAAGCAGCCCAACTTCTTCGCCGCATAGTGGCTTGACATACCCGCCACCCACAAACCATAACTAAACCCGTTTTGAACGATGTCCCCAGGCCTTACGCCAAAGCCCCACATCATGCGGGCGGTTACGTCAGTAATATTGGCAACATCTTGCTCAGCCCAGATAGTGTTAACGGGGTTACCAGTAGTACCTGAAGACGGGTGTAATTCCCGCCAAAGACTTTGGGGTGCCATTGTGAACCGTCCGAATGGGGGGTACTGGGTCTGTTCATCCCGCAGCTCATTCTTGGTTACTACTGGAATATTTCTGATGTCAGCGAGAGTTCTTAAATGTCTCGGCTCAAACCCAGCTTTTTGCCACTTTTCCTGGTAAAAAGGGGAATTTTGATAACACCGGTTGACCTGCCATTTCAAGCGCTCAAACTGCAGCTCTGCCAGTTCCTTCCTGGACATGGTTTCTACTTCTTTTTGATAATAATCTGCCATAGGAGTTCCTCCTCTCACCAAGGCTAGCCTTACTGGTGGGACTTTACTTAATGCCCGCTAATTCTCTGGCAATCTTTTTACGCAACTCCAAGTCATAATTCCCCAAAATAGCTATTGTCTCCATAATGGGTGACCCTCCGCCATGTACTCCTGCATATTGCCATACACCACCGAATGCAGAACAGTTAAGATCACTGATACAGCGGAAGCAACGATGCTGATTTTCTGAAGAAATACCTTCTTTGCGAATTAAATATTTATTTAACAGACAACCAACCTTTTCATTTAAGAAGTCATCTTCGTACGGCAACGTAGCTGGTATTCCACCGGCAACCTCAGTGAGAATTTCATGCTCATGGTAGATGTTCTCACCAGCATGCTTCCTGCCAGTATTACAAAAAATAGGTTCAGGAATACACGTGCCAGAGGAACTTTTGGAAGATTTAACTGCGGCTGCAATGCCAGCAGCGTATACCAATTCTGCTACACCCATTAAGGACGCTAATTTCTCTCTGATATGCTGTGCTTTTTCCACACCATTATAT
>NZ_JBNATZ010000241.1:0-3736 GCF_049701015.1 Desulfofundulus sp. | reverse complement strand
CTCGCTGGTTGGGCAAGTGGGCTGGTGTAGTCTCAGGTCTAATTTTGATTTTTGTTGGTGTATATGAATTTTTCTCATGAAGTTTTATAGAATAAGGTTCCCTATTAGCCAATTTTTTGGCGGTATCCCTGCTTCCTTCTTTCTTTAAAGTATAATGCCGTACCTCTCAATGGCTAAAGTCAGGACTACTGTTTTGGAAATAGTTTGGTGCAAAAATTTCCTCAGTTGCAGCAGGAATTTGGAACTGTTTAGAGAATAAAGCAAAAAGCAGGCTATCTCAACCTTGCCAGGAAGGCACGGGGGTTTCCCAGGCTGCTTTTAAAGCAAAACAACGAATGACGGTGACCACGGAGGTCTCCCACTTGTAAGGGCCGAGGTGGTCATTTTTGTTTCCTCGGCCTCAAAAAGTACCTCTTCAAAAAGTACCTAACAAGGAGGCGTTTTCGGTGCATATTCCCGACGGCTTTTTAGCCCCTCAAGTGTGGTTGAGTACCAGCGCAGTAAGCGCTGGAGCGCTGGCCGGAGCGCTGGCCCAAACAAGAAAGACCCTGGAGGAGCGGCAGGTTCCGCTACTGGGTGTCATGGGTGCCTTCATCTTTGCTGCCCAAATGGTTAACTTTCCCGTGGCTGGAGGTACTTCTGGCCATCTCCTGGGAGCTGCTCTGGCGGCTGTACTCCTGGGGCCCTGGAATGCCATGCTGATAATGACCGCAGTTCTGGTTATTCAGATGCTATTCTTTTATGACGGCGGCCTTACCGCTTTGGGGGCCAACGTGCTGAATATGGCTGTTATTGCTCCGTGGGTAGCCTACGGTACATATCGCCTGGTTGCTGGCCTTTTGAGAGGAAATGCCTCCCGGGCAGTGGCTGTTTCCCTGGCTTCCTGGGTTTCCGTAATGGCTGCAGCGCTGGCTTGTAGCCTGGAACTTGCCCTTTCCGGGACGGTGCCTTTGAGAATAGTTTTGCCGGTCATGATGGGCTGGCACGCCCTCATTGGTATTGGCGAGGCTCTAATTACTACGGCGGCAGTTGCCTTTGTGTTCCGGACCTGGAGCACGGAGCAACCCTGGCATGAAAACTTTGTGGCAGGTGAGCAGAAATGAAGAGAAATTTATTCTTTGGATTTTTAATTGCCCTGGCTGTGGCAGCGTTTCTCTCCCCTTTTGCTTCCCCTTATCCCGATGGGCTGGACCGGGTAGCCGAAGATAAGGGTTTTTTAACCCTGGCTGAGGGCAAGAAGCTGATTCACGCTTTTATGCCTGACTACCAGTTCCCGGGGATCACTCACCAAGGCCTGGCCACTTCCATTGCCGGCATAATTGGCACACTTTTGGTTTTTGCAGCTCTTTATTTTCTGGCCAGGGTTTTATCAAAAACCCGGACGGCAGCTTCCTCCTTGAAGGGGAAAGAAGATAGAAAATAGGTCAGGGATTGCTGCGCGTATGCAGTTGCCTGGAAAAGCAGGTCGGGGATTGGTTACAATAAAAACGCCGTAGTAACACGCTCATCAACATCTTGCCAGTCTGGTTACTGTAAACCGGAAAGTTCTGCCGTACCTGCCGTATCACCTCCGTGCCACCTAGAGGAAAAAGTTAGAACCGGAAACCTGAAAGCAAGAGGCCACGAAGGCTGACTTTCTAACCCCTTAGAGAGGAATCTTCGTGGCCTTACTTAATTGTTTGGGGGATGTTATCATGGGCATTCCTGTGGCCAGCACAAATCGTATTTTGCCCTCGGTTTACCCTCTTTTGGAACGTTGTTTTCCTGAACTTTCCGCTCTTCCGGATTTACTGGCACACAGTATCAGGACAGCAAAGTACGCCTTTCAATTGAGTTGCTTCCTGGGACTTTGCAAACCCCAACTCCTTTTTTGGGCCGGTGCCTTGCATGACGTGGGTAAAATACTGGTGCCGCGTCATATTCTGGAAAAACCCGGCCCTTTGCTGGAAAGCGAATGGGAAGTAATAAAGCAACACCCCTTGTGGAGCCTCGAATTGGTAGAAAGCAGGTGTTATAATATGCGGGACCTGAAAGATATCCTGGCCGCAATTAAAGCACATCACGAGTCCTGGGATGGCACAGGTTATCCCGACGGGCTGGAAGGTAACGGCATCCCCCTGGAAGCGAGGATTTTAGCCCTGGCCGATATATTTGACGCCCTGACTTCTTCCCGGCCTTACCGTTCTCCGCTGTGTTTAGAGGAGGCTCTTAAGGTAATGGCAGAAATTAGAGGTAAGAAACTGGACCCGTTACTGTTTCAGATAGCGCAGGCTTTCCTGTCGCACTTTGGGGAGGACAGGAATTAGATGCCGGGCGGCAAGAGAAAGCGCAGTATAATTGAAATTTTTACCCTATGGTTCTTTACCCTTGCCCTGGTTCCTACCTTACTGGCCGTCTACGCTACGGCCAAGTACCTGACCTTACAAACCGTTGCCTGGGCAAATAGATACCTGGGGCAGATGGTTCTATACGAAAGCCAGCTTATTTCACTTTCTCTGCAGCACACTCTGGAAGATGATGGTTTTTTCTTCTCATTTGAGAGGGGGAAGATTGCAGCCACTAAAGATAGCTTGCTGAAAATAATAGACCCGGCCCAACTAAGGCCTTCTTTCCCGGTGGAACCGGAACCTCAACAAATTTTTGCTCCCAAGCATCTTTTTGGATTTGGCTACCAGCCCAAGCTAAAGCTCAGAGAACTACCGGTCATCTACCTGGAAGATAGTAATGGTGGTGTTCTTTATCTGACCGGCCAAAAAGTAAGACCCTCTTCCATAGAGAGGTTGTTGCTTAAGGCCTTCGGTTTAAAAGAAGACCTGGAGGTCGGCGCACCCGTGCCGGGAACCAATCTCAGGGTAAGAGTTTGGGCTTCAGTGGGAGGGCTTGTGGAGGAGCCTTTGCAGCAATTATGTGTTCCCGTCGGTGGTACGATTATCCTGGTGATATTACTGTCGGCCTTCCTTTATCCTCTGGCTGCGTCACAAATAGTCTATCCCTTAAAAAATTTGGCTGAACGCCTATCCCGTTTTGATCCGGCCCAAAAAGAGCATCTTCCAGTCAGCAGTTATCAGACCTTTGAATTGGCCCGGATCACCTCTTCTTTTAACAATATGGCGGACCGGGTACGGGAAACTTTATCCCAATTGGAACAGAAAGTAAAAGAACTGGAGGAAAAAAACGAACTTCTCCACCAGACCCGTCAGCGGCTGGAATGGCTTGCCAGCTATGACCCTCTTACAGGTGTTCTTAACCGCAGATCTTTTATGGAACAATGTTTGTACTTAGTCAAAAAAGCGGGCATGGAATATCCTTACGTGGCCATTTTGATGATGGACGTGGATAATTTTAAGACCATAAATGATTCCTATGGTCATCCGGTGGGCGATATGGTGCTGAAGAAAATAGGGGAACTATTGAGACATCAAGTCAGGAAAGATGATCTGACAGGGCGGTACGGAGGTGATGAATTTGTTATGTTCTTTCTCGTTGACCAGCCGGAAGAATTTAATGTTCTCGCCCAGCGTATTTTTTCCTCTCTTTGCTCTGCACTGGCTTCCCTGTCAGAACCGAATCTGAATGTTTCCATCAGTATGGGTGGGGCAATTGCCGGACGTTTTTTAATTAATGACGACCGCGACCTGGAACGGCTTATCGGCCTTGCTGACCAGCTTCTTTTAGAAAGTAAGCGTCGTGGTAAGAAGTGCCTGGCACTTAACTTATTAACTTATTGAGTAACTTG
>NZ_JBNATZ010000240.1:0-3749 GCF_049701015.1 Desulfofundulus sp. | reverse complement strand
GATAAGTGCTGGCAAAAAGTCCACAAAAAACTAAGAGCATGGTTATAACCATGCTTAGTTTTTTACGTTTGGGTTTTAAAATACGCTGTACTTTAACTTAAGAACCCGCCTTGGATTTGGCCACTTCCACCAGCTGGCCAAAAGCCCGGGCGTCATTAACGGCCAGGTCGGCCAGCATTTTGCGGTTGATTTCCACCCCGGCCTTGCGCAGTCCGTTCATCAGACGGCTGTAGGTGATACCATTCATCCGGGCGGCGGCGTTGATACGGGCAATCCACAGTTTGCGGAAATCCCGCTTCCTGGCCCGCCTGTCGCGGTAGGCATAAGCAAGCGATTTCATGACCTGCTGCCGGGCTATCCGGTAAAGCTTGCTTTTTGCCCCCCGGTACCCCCGGGCCAGTTTGAGAATCTTTTTGTGTCTCCTGCGAGATACCACACTGCTTTTGGCGCGTGGCATTTCCATCTCCTCCTCAAGAATTCTTGGGACTTAGTAAGGGAGCAGCCTCTTCAGTCTCTTCATATCCGCGGCACTGACCAGGCCAGCCTGAGCCAGCCGGCGCTTGCGCCGGGCACTCTTTTTCCCCAGCAGGTGGCTGTGAAAAGCATGCATGCGTTTTACTTTGCCGGTACCGGTCTTCTTAAACCGTTTGGCTGCACCACGATGAGTTTTGATTTTGGGCAAGAGAGGCACTCCTTTCTATTCCTGATAAATTTCCTGCTGAATTTCCTGTTCTTTTATTTCCTGCTTGCTTTCCTGTTTATTTTCCGGTTTCACATCCTGTCGCGGGGCCAGGATCATAACCATATTCTTACCTTCCAGCTTGGGTTGTCTTTCAATTATGGATAAGTCCTTAACCTGTTCAGCCAGGCGCAATAAAAGCTGGTGTCCGAGCTGGGTATGCATGATCTCCCGGCCGCGGAACATAATCGTAACTTTGACCTTGTCACCCTCTTTTAAAAAGCGGGCCGCATTCCTGGACTTGACCTGAAAGTCGTGTTCTTCGATACTCGGCCGGAGCTTGACTTCTTTGATATTTACGATACGCTGCCTTTTCCTGGCCTCTTTTTCCCGCTTGCTCTGTTCGTACTTATACTTACCATAATCCATAAGCCGGCAAACCGGAGGTTTGGCCTGGGGGGCAATTTCCACCAGGTCCAGCTGTCTTTCCTCTGCCAGCCTCAGGGCTTCCCGCACGGGCATAATCCCCAGCTGGTTACCCGAAGCGTCGACCACCCTTACTTCCCTGGCCCGAATTTCCTCATTTACCCGGAAATTTTTGGTAATATTTATGCACCTCCTGAATTTGATAAAAAATAAAAACGGGCACATTCCACCCGCTTAAAAACCGAGAAGAACACTGAACAAAAACCCTGAGACAGCCCCAGCCGGGCGTCATGGGGTGAGAAGCGGATGGCTTCTTCTTACAGGTAGTTTTATCCTTGCAATTATAGCATGGTTCCAAGTTCCCCGTCAAGGGGCCTGGAAACAACCCAAACAACCCACCCCTTCATACTTTCCTAACCAATAGCTTTAGTACGAATTTCCTCCAGAATGCGGGCGACAAATTCCTCCAGGGGCTGGGTCCCCTCGTCGCCCCGACTGCGCTGGCGAACCGCCACAGTACCTTCCCGGGCCTCCCTGTCACCCACCACCAGCATATAGGGTATTTTTTGTGCCTGGGCCTCGCGGATTTTGTAATTCACCTTTTCATTGCGGGCGTCCAGCTCTACCCTGATGTTTTCCTTTTCCAGCCGCTCCACCACCTGAAGGGCGTAGCTGGCATGGCGGTCGGCAATGGGCAGAACCCTGACCTGGACCGGGGCCAGCCAGGTGGGAAAAGCGCCGGCAAAATGCTCGGTCAGGATGCCGATAAAACGTTCAATGCTGCCGAACACCACCCGGTGGATCATCACGGGGCGGTGCTTCTGGCCGTCCTCGCCCACATAGGTGAGGTCAAACTTCTCGGGCATGAGGAAATCCAGCTGAATGGTGCCGCACTGCCAGGTGCGCCCCAGACAATCCTCCAGATGGAAGTCAATCTTCGGCCCGTAAAAGGCCCCGTCCCCTTCATTTACTTTATACTTCATCCCCCTGGCCTTCAAGGCCTCCTCTAAGGCGGTGGTAGCTATCTCCCAGATTTCGTCCGAGCCCATGGACTTTTCGGGACGGGTGGAAAGCTCCACCTTATAGTTGAAACCAAAGATGCCGTAGAAATAATCCACCAGGTCAATGACCCCGATGATCTCTTCCCGGATCTGGGAGGGCAGCATGAAGATGTGGGCGTCGTCCTGGGTAAAGCAGCGCACCCGCATGAGCCCGTGGAGCACCCCGGAAAGCTCGTGGCGGTGCACCAGGCCCAGTTCCGCCAGGCGTATGGGCAGTTCCCGGTAGCTGTGCAGGCGGCTCTTGTACACCAGGATGCCGCCCGGGCAGTTCATGGGCTTGATGGCGTATTCCACGTCATCAATGCAGGTGAAGTACATGTTTTCCCGGTAGTGCTCCCAGTGCCCCGACCTTTCCCACAGGGACCGGTTTAAGATAATCGGCGTGCGGATTTCCTGGTAGCCCCGCTTGTAGTGCTCTTCCCGCCAGAATTGTTCCAGCTGGTTGCGCAGGACCATGCCCCTGGGGTGGAAAAAGGGGAAGCCCGGCCCTTCCTCCTGAATGCTGAACAGGTCCAGCTCCGCACCCAGCTTCCGGTGATCCCGGCGTTTGGCCTCTTCAATCCGGAAGAGGTATTCTTCAAGCTGGGATTTTTTAGGGAAAGCGGTACCGTAGATGCGCTGGAGCATCTTATTTCTTTCGTCGCCCCGCCAGTAAGCCCCGGCCACGGAAGTAAGCTTGAAGGCTTTCAGCCTGCCGGTGGAAGGAATGTGGGGGCCGGCACACAGGTCCACGAATTCACCCTGCTGGTAACAGGAAATTACCGCATCCTCCGGCAGCTCATTGATAAGCTCCACCTTGTACTTTTCCCCGGCGGCCGAAAAACGCTCCAGTGCCTCCTCGCGGGATACTTCAAACCGTTTAAAAGGGAGATCTGCCTGGACAATAGTCTGCATTTCCTTTTCAATTCTTTCCAGGTCCGCAGGTGTAAAGGGTTTTTCCGCATCAAAGTCATAGTAAAACCCTTCGGCAATGGCAGGACCTATGGCCAGTTTGACTTCCGGGAAAAGCCGCTTCACGGCCTGGGCCATGACATGGGCGGCGCTGTGACGGAAAGTGTCCCGCCCCGGCTCATCTTCAAAAGTGTGGAATTCAACAACGGCATCCCTGTACAAAGGCGCGTTCAAGTCCACCAGCCGCCCGTCCACAGATGCCACCAGGGCTTCCCTGCCCAGACGCGGACTGATGTCCTGCGCTATCCGGCTTAAAGGCGTACCGGGTTCATACTCCCGCACGGAACCATCCTTCAATGTTACCTTGACCATAACAGTACCCCTTCCTTTACATAGCTACATATACATAGCTACATGGCAAAATAAAAAACGCCCCTCTCTCAGGGACGAATTACCCGCGGTTCCACCCTGCTTGGCGGCCGCATTGTAAAGAACGGCCAGCCCGCCTCCAGGGTGGTAACGGCACCCACCGGCCCCGCTTACTAACCGCGCAGCATGGTATTCGGCAGGGCAGCTCCAGGGTGGTTTTCAGCCCTTCCCATCCAGGGACGCTTTCAGCCGAGGCATCCCCTCTCTGGGGATGGGGTCAGGAGGACCTACTCTTCCCCTTCATCACCATTACATTCGTGCGT
>NZ_JBNATZ010000239.1:0-3759 GCF_049701015.1 Desulfofundulus sp. | reverse complement strand
GAAATAGGTATCCTTCAGGTTTTGAGCGCCTCCGGCAAACTTAACCAAGTCCGGTGGGACTGTTATCCCGCCTCGTGATACCCCGGCCCGCCCTGGACCTCCCGTCTCTGGAAGCCCGGCGCACAATCGCAGTGGAACCCGTGCTGGTTTGCACCGTAGAATACCTCACTTTAACCGCCGGTGGCCAGCTGCGGCATTGCAGTTACCGGGGGTTGCGCCCGGATAAATCGCCCCGGGAGTGTCGTTTCCTTCTGGAGTAAAAATTTTTTTAAGCTGTCACCAATGTGTGGAGTGCACCATAATATGGTACCAAAGTAAAGAAGGGAGGCCTTTGAATGGGTTATGGTTTAAGCGGCGGTGCATACGGAAGCAATTTTGCTTTCATCCTGTTTCTGGTTTTAATCCTGCTGTTATTCGGAGATGGGTTTGCCTACGCGGGTAAACCGAAGTAACCAGCTGTAAGCAGCATTCAAGGTTAATCAAAAGCCTTGAGGGGGATTGAAAATGAGCGGCTATGCCTATCCTTACTGGAGCAACTTCGCTTTCATCCTGTTTCTGATTTTAATCCTGCTATTTTTGGGAGATGGGTGGTACTACTGTGGAGCCCCGAAGTAAAAACCGCAACCTTTGAATTTGAAGCATAAGAGAACCAAATTCAAAGGAGCTTTAATGATGAGGGTTTTCATCTTATTGGGGCGATCAGTTTAGCCTGACCCTCTTTTTGATCCTGTTATTGCTGCTGATGAGGAAGAAACCTTATACTATGGAACTGAATCCTGAACACCTGGTTCTGACGCTGAGTGGAACAACTGATTAATTATTAAGATTAAGGAAGAGCTGCATTTCAAGCAGCCCTTCCTTATTTTTGATGGTCTGTTGCCTTCCACTTTCAAAAATCCATCAAAGAAACTGGATAATGACATTCTCATTAATGGAACAGGGAAGCTTTTTGACCCGCACTTCCAGCAAACCATGACGGTATGTGGCCGTGGCTGTCTCCGGCCTTACTGCACAGGGGAAATTTACCTCCTGGTGGAATTCCTCGACCGTACTGGCGGGTAATACCGTGGCCAGGCTTTTGGGTTCCAGGAGCCTTTTATAACGGCGGCCCCGGAGCTCCAGCCCGCTGCTCTTGACCAGGAGATGTAAATCTTCCCGCCTTTGTAATCCAGGGATTTCAACTACCGCGATGACTTCGTCACCCCAGTCGTGAATATGGGCAGGTATTTCAGCCTGCTCTGTTTTTTTTGCCTTGCCAATCAAGTTCAGTTCGGCGAGTTCCGTCAGGCCTGAGAGGGCGGGTTGGATCTTTTTGATAATATCTTCCCTCAGGTTTAAAATTTGGGATAACAACTGGTTTTTTTCTGCTTCGTTCAAGCTACACCCCTCCTTTTTTACTTTAAATATGAAAGTTGCCCGGAATGCTTATGTCACCCGAACCCTTCAGACTGGTATAGCTTGAGAAATCAATGTGCTGCATAATATTAAAATCACCAACGTTAAAAGAGTCATGGTAGGCACTGTAGGTCATGGTGTTCTTTGGGGCAGAGATGTTGACCTCCCCCAGATTTAAGGTACCTCCGGCCTGGATCTGATTTATTTTGAATGCACCAATAATTAAAGGCATATAAAACCTCTCCTATTCGCCATGATATCGGCCATCCTTCCCTTTATTTTCCTGTCCCAGGGGGATAAGTCCATACTGATTGCCGTCACCGGAGTTCAGGGAGCCCGGACCTGCCTGGATCCCCATTTCACTGGTGGGCAGGCAGACCACACGTTCACCAACGATCAATGTGCCACCGGACTGAATGCTATTGATCTTGATGGTGCCGATGATTATGGTCACCGTTGACACCGCCTTTATGAAAAGGCCTTTTGTCTCAGGATATGTTCCAGGGAACACTTTAGTGATTTTAGCTGTTAAGGCACCGTATAAAAGAGTTTTACAATGGGTTCATTGAAGCATAATAAAATATAAAAGGGGGGTGGTAAAACGTGGAAAGGGAGGTGATCAGGATCCCCGGGCAACCCCTTTCCTTCACCAACCTGGACAAGTTGTTCTGGCCGGAAGAAGGCTTGACCAAGGCGCACTTAATCAAGTACTACAGCGATATAACCCCCGTGCTGCTGCCGTACGTTCATAACCGCCCCCTGGTCATGAAGCGTTATCCCGACGGTATTAGCGGGGAAGCCTTTTACCAGAAGGAATGTCCGGAGTATGCTCCTGATTGGATTCAAACTTTTCCCGTACAGCACTCGGAAAAAATAATCAATTACATAATCTGTAACGATCTGGCTACTCTGCTCTGGTTGGCCAATCAGGCCTGTATTGAAGTTCACGCCTGGCTCTCTACAAGGGACCATATTGAGTGTCCCGATATTGCGGTTATGGACCTGGATCCGGCCGAAGGAGCTACTTTCAGGGACGCCATGCAGGTTGCCCTTTTAGTGCGTCAGGCCCTGGCGGAGTTTGGCCTGCAGGCTTTCGTTAAAACATCGGGGGCGAGGGGGTTGCACCTGTTTATCCCCATCCAGCCGGTATATCTCTTCCGCGATGTTACCCGTGCCATGGAATATATCGCCCGACTGGTGAACCGGGCTTATCCGACCGGGACCACTCTTGAACGTGCAGTGCACCGGAGAAAGGGGAAGGTTTACCTGGATTATTTGCAGAACGGTCGCGGTAAAACCATGGTTTTTCCCTATAGCCTGCGTCCTTTACCCGGTGCTCCTGTTTCCACCCCTTTAACCTGGCCGGAGGTGGAAGCCCTGGACGTGGAACCGACTGACTTCAACATAAGGACTATTTTTCAGCGCCTGAAGGAAACAGGGGACCTTTTCAGAGACCTCCTGGTGCAGGAACAAAGTCTGGATGACATTCTGGATGTGGTGGCCGGGTCAGACAGCTTAACTCTGGGGATGGAAGGTTAAGATATAACCTTCCCGTGTTTGTGGAAGTAATTCCTGTGGGTCTTTTCCCCCCTCCGGTTCTTTCTTGAACGGCATGTTTCCCCTGGTTACCAGACAGCTGTGGGTGATACCAACATTTAACGCACCACCCAGCTGATCTACAGTAATGTTTTCCAGCTCGATGGTGAATTGTTCAACGTGCATCCGGTCCACGTGAAATTTTTCTATGCGCCAGTGTTGTGATTCCAGCAGTTTCTTGAGCAGGGCGAGCTCGTTTTTGAGCAGCTCGAGGTCCTGCTTCAGGGGTACGAGGGCATCGTGGAAAGCATATTTTTCTGTCACTTTACGACTTTCTGTGAAGTTATGGCGGTGGCCGCCCTTTTTGAACAGGGCCATAATATGCCTCAGAAAGACGCCCATCTTGCCACCCCTTTTGTGCATCGTGGTATTTTTTTGCTGCCCCGGTCGATTCTACTAGTTATATATTCATTTCTGGCGTAAATCCTGTCAGGTGGGGTAAATAAGGAAAAGTTTTTTTCATTGGGGCAGGAGTTTTACCATCTTCCCCCGAATGCCTTTTCAACCTGAGGTGAGCATGATGGATGAAAAAATTTACTGGATGGGCTGGCAGTATCTCCTGCCCGGTAGTGCCAAGCGCATCTGGAATTTGGTGGAGAGATTCGGATCTCCAGGGGCGGCCTGGGCGGCTTCCGGGGAGGCTCTGGTTGCCAGGGGCGGTTTCGAGCCCCGGGCGGCAGCAGACCTTGTACGCCGCCGCTCTGAACTGGATCTCCGTTTGAGCCAGAGGAGATGGAACCTCGGTACCCTCAAGCCGAAAGTAAGCCA
>NZ_JBNATZ010000238.1:0-3849 GCF_049701015.1 Desulfofundulus sp. | reverse complement strand
TGACGCTGCCCCGTGGCTAGTTACGAACCGCCTGCACAGTTGCTGGAAGCGTTAAAAGAAAAATTTCCCGTGATTGAAATTATCGGGGAAGGGGTGCTCCTTGTTCCTGCGGAGGATCTTCTCCCCGTGATGTCTGAATTAAAGGAAAACCCCGAATATGCCTTTGAGTTTCTTACCAACCTTACAGCGGCTGATTACCCGGATCGTTTTGAGGTAGTTTATAACCTGGTTTCTCTGAAACACAATTACACGTTAATGGTCAAGGTGAAGCTGGAGGACAAGGAGAATCCTGCCGTACCTTCTCTTTGCCCGCTCTGGGGTGGGGCGAAATGGCAGGAACGGGAGGCATACGATTTGATGGGGATAAACTTCACGGGTTATCCCGGCCATCCCACCCGTATCCTCCTGGACGATAGCTTCAAAGGCCACCCCTTGCGCAAAGATTTTGAATGGGAAGGTGGCAGGGAGTAGCCTTCCACCAGTTTCGGGAGGTGTGTAAATGAAAACACAAACTTACGTGCTGAATATGGGGCCGCAGCATCCCAGTACTCACGGTGTATTCCGGATCATCCTGGAACTGGACGGAGAGGTGGTGGTCAAGGCCACTTCCGTTCCCGGTTACCTGCACCGGGGTATTGAAAAGCTGGCTGAAGCCCGGACCTATACTCAGGTGATTCCCTACACCGACCGTATGGACTACCTGGCCTCGATGCTCATGAACTGGGGCTATGTGGCGGCGGTGGAAAAGCTGATGGGCATTGAAGTGCCCGAGAGAGCTGAATATATCCGGGTCATTGTAGGCGAGCTCTCCCGGATTGCCAGCCATCTGGTGGCCGTAGGTACCTATAGCGTGGACATCGGTGGGTTTACAGGATTTCTCTATTGCTTCCGGGATCGGGAAAGGGTGCTGGATCTCCTCGAGATGGTTTCCGGCTCCCGTATGACTTTCAGTTATTTTCGCATCGGTGGAGTAGCCGATGACCTGCCTCCCGAATTTTTCCCGCCCCTGGAGAAATTCCTGAAAGACCTGCCGTCACTGTGCGACGAGTATGATGGTCTGATCACGGGTAATGAAATCTTCCAGGCCCGTACCAAATACGTCGGTATCATTACGCCCGAGATGGGTATCAATTACAGCTTGAGCGGTCCTGTTTTGAGGGGCAGCGGTATTCCCTATGACCTGCGCAAGGTGCGACCATACGGGGTATATGACCGCTTTGATTTTGAAGTGCCGGTGGGGAAAAACGGTGACTGTTTCGACCGTTTCGTCTGCCGGATCAAAGAAATCCGCCAGTCAGCTCGTATTATTCAGCAGGCAATAGAGGGCTTGCCCGAAGGCCCGATCATGGCCAAAGTACCCAAGGTGATAAAACCTCCTGTTGGGGAAGCTTATGCAGAAATTGAAAGTTCCAAGGGGATCCTGGGGTGTTATGTGGTCAGCGACGGTAGTCCCAAACCCTACCGGGTGCATTTCCGCCGGCCCTCCTTTATTAACCTGGGTTATCTGGATGAATTGCTCGTGGGCTGGAAGATTGCTGATGTTATTGCTATCCTGGGTAGTCTAGATATAGTTCTGGGCGAAGTTGACTGCTAAAAAATGGAGTTAGGGGAGAAGAGGCATGGGTGAAAATATTTTTACCGGTATTGCCGCGGGCTTGCGGACCTACCTGGCCGGTGCCGGTGTGCCTCCCTTGGCCAGCGATTTTATTGTAATGGTGGTAAAGCTACTGGCAGTTATTATATTTGTTTCACTCAACGTCGTCTGGCTGGTGTACATGGAGCGGAAAATTGCCGCTTACATTCAGTGCCGGATCGGACCCAACCGCGTTGGCCCCAAAGGTCTGCTCCAGACGGTAGCCGATGTGATAAAACTTCTGGCCAAGGAAATTATTGTCCCGCGGCGGGTTGACAAGGTCGTATATCTTGCCGCTCCCATACTAGTGTTTGTCCCCCCGATGATGGCCTTTGCAGTCATCCCGTGGGGAAAAGGGATGGCTCCCATTGACCTGAACATTGGCGTTTTCTACATCCTGGCTGTAGCATCCCTCTCTACCATAATCTTCTGGATGGGTGGCTGGTCCTCCAACAACAAATACTCTCTGGTGGGCGGTATGCGTGTGGTGGCACAGATGGTGAGTTACGAATTGCCGCTGGTACTGTCCCTCCTGGGAGTAATCATGCTAACCGGGAGTCTGAACATCAACGAGATTGTTAATGCCCAGCGCAGTACATGGTTCATCTTTGCGCAACCCCTGGCTTTTCTGATTTACTTCATTGCCGGGGTGTCGGAGGTTAACCGTACTCCCTTCGATTTGGTGGAAGGTGAGTCGGAGATAATTGCCGGTCCCTATACCGAATACAGCGGTATGGGTTATGCCATGTACATGCTGGCTGAATACGGCAACATGATGGTTGTCTCCTGCATGTGCACCATTATGTTCCTGGGTGGCTGGCTTGCCCCCTTTGGCTGGACCTTCCTGCCATCCTGGTTCTGGTTCTTTGTCAAGGTTTATGTCATGATCTTCATCTTCATGTGGATCCGCTGGACTTACCCCCGTATCCGGGTGGACCAGTTATTGGGGTTCGGATGGAAAGTGCTGGTACCGCTTTCCCTGGCCAACATTTTTGTCACCGGTGTGGGCATGTACATCTACCGGGCTATAGGGTGGTGATTAGATGTTCGGACAAGGACTGTTAAAGGGCCTGGCCATCACCTGGAAGGAACTTTTTACCAGGAAGGTGACTGTGCAATATCCGGAGGAGAAGGTACCGCTCCCTGAGCGTTATCACGGCCGCTTCGAACTGGATGTCGACAAATGCATAGCCTGTGGTCTGTGTGCCAATGCCTGTCCCAACAAGGTAATCCAGATTACCAAGGAAAAGGTGGGCAAAAAGCAGTACCTTACCAGGTATGTCATGCGCATCGAGTACTGTTTGTTCTGCGGCCTGTGTGTGGAGTCGTGCAATAAAGGAGCTCTTAGATTCAGCCATGTAATCAACATGAACCAGTACTACAGGGACAAGGTGCGCCTTGTACTGGTTGACCGCCCTGTTCCCGAATCTTTACCCGAGGAGGAGCCGGCAGAACCGGCTGCTGAACGTCCTGCAGCAGCCAGGGCAAAAAATGCCAGGGCCGAAGTGGCCGCCGGCAAGGCTCCCGGTGAGGAGGGTTAATCTTATGGAAGGCCTTTGGATGACTGTCGCTTTCTACCTGCTGGCTGCGACTATCCTGGGATCTGCTCTTCTCGTGGTCCTGCTCAGGAATATCGTGCATTCGGTACTGTGGCTGGCGGTATGCTTTGTGGCCATGGGTGGACTATTCCTGACCCTGGATGCCGATTTTCTCGCTGCAGTGCAGGTACTGGTGTATGCCGGCGCCGTGTGTATCATGGTGGTATTCGCTATCATGCTTATCCAGCGCGGCGATATGGGAAGTACCAACCTGTTTAACAATCAGACCAAAGCCGCAGCAGGTGTGGTAGCCCTCCTGCTGGCCGTGTGCGGCTATCTGGCCGCAAAAACTCCGTGGGCGACCCCTACAGCAGCTGTACCGGGAAAAACTGTGGAAAGCATAGCAGATATTATGTTGAGCAAATATGTCATTCCCTTTGAAGTAGCTGCTATTCTCCTGCTGGTGGCCCTGGTGGGAGCCATTTTCCTGGCCAAGGAGGTAAAAGCTGATGCTCACAACGATTAGCCTCACCCACTACATGGTGCTATCGGCACTGCTTTTTGGAATCGGGCTCTTTGGCGTGCTGGCCAAAAAGAATGCCGTTGCAGTGCTCATCTGCATTGAGTTGATGCTCAATGCCGTAAACATTAACCTGGTTGCTATCAGCAAGTATGTTA
>NZ_JBNATZ010000237.1:0-3911 GCF_049701015.1 Desulfofundulus sp. | reverse complement strand
TGAACCCCGTTCGACGTTCGATTATTTTTAGAGATCGTCATCTGCTTTCACGCATTCGGCACAAGTATCCGAGGCATCGTTTTCTACCGGACAGGTGCCTGTGCTTTCCAGAGCCGGGCGCCGGGCAGTATCGGTTTTGCGTTCTGCCTCGCGAGTGGTTTTATCTTCTCGGGACATGATTTGTTATCACCTCCTGGAACATATTTTTTCCCTGGAGGTGCAAAAAAAAGCTAACGAAAAATGGTAATAGTTTTTAACAAGTGTTGGAGAGCTTCATTGGAATTTTTAATTAAAAGGTCTATATCTTCCGCCTGTGCTTTCTCTACATGAACTCCTGCCACCATAACCACAGGCTGGTCGCAGGCTTTCGCCAGTTCTTCGGCCAGGGGTTTTGCCAGTTCGTCATCCTTGTGTCCCAGTCTGGGGACCACAATAGAGGTGCAGCTTACACGACCGGGTTCTGCCATGCTGGGGCGCGGAATACTCAACACTACCGCTCCGATATGGGGCTTTTCACCGCCCAGAAGAGAGACCATTATGCCCTCCTCTGTGAGGGTTGCTCGCAGCTCGACCCGATGTTTTCCCTTGCCGGCTGCAAAGAAAAGATTTTTGATCATGGTTGTCACCTGTTTCTCCTCTTTGAAAAACCGAGCAAGTCCGGTTTTTCGACTCCTTTATAGAGCGCTAAAACCTTAAAAATCCCTCCCATCCCTTCCGGGAGAATCAATTTTTTAACAGCCATGACAGTGCGTGTGGTCCTTTCATCAAAAACGTAATCAGGAGCAAAGCGAGGAATGGCATCCACTATACCCAGGTTCAACAAAAAATCCATCTGGGTGGTGTACCCGGCCAGGTGCAGGCCTGCTTCCCTTCCCCAGTGGATGAGGGCGGAAAAGTTGACATGGGATGTAATATCCTGCTGTCCCACGTGGTTCAAGGGATCGCTGCTTAAAAGATGTTTCCGGTAACAGCGCAGTGTACCTTCCATGCGTGAAGGGTGGTAGAGCTCGGTTGATTCCATACCGTAGTCAATAATAAGCACGAAACCCCGCCCGAGCATGGTTGCTACTTCCCGCAGCCACTCACGGGCAGCCAGGTTAACTTCGGCAATCTGACCCTGGATAAGGTTTATACCCAGGGTGCTAAAGTATTCCTCCAGGAGTGGGGTGGAAAGTTCTCCCTCCTGCTCTGCCAGTCTGCCATCATTCCAGTTGATATAAATTTCCTTGAGTCCTGATGCCGTCTGGCGAACCCGGTGGACTGGAAAGGCGTCCACCAGTTCGTTACCAAAAATAATTCCGTTGATGGAACCAGTATTTCCTATTTCAGAAAGAGTATCGGCCCAGTATACTTTTTCTTCGACAAATGGGGCTAGAACCTCTTTTTGACGCCTGGTCATTTCCGGACTGGCTTCAATGATGTAATAGCGGACCCCTTTCCAGGCCGGCCGGAAAGATGCAGCCATTGCATCCAGGATATCACGGGCTAGATAACCCTTGCCGGCTCCGTATTCTACCAGCACCCAGTTTGATGGCTGTCCAAGGTATTCCCACATCTGGGAAAACTGTCTGGCAAGCATGGCTCCGAAAAGGGGATGCACATCGGCACTGGTATAGAAATCCCCCCGGGGCCCAATTTTTTCTCCGGGGCCGGTATAATACCCGAGGCCGGGATAATAAAGGGCCATTTCCATAAAATCTCTAAAAGTTATAGGTCCCCGGGCCTTTATTAAAGAAACAATTTTTTCCATTAAAGAGTTCAAATTTATCACCTTTTACAACTTGGATTTCCATAATTACCCGCTGATATATGCTCATGAAAATGTTCAAAATATAATTGTATTTTGAAAGATCTTTTCTTGAAGGAGGTAAATCTATGACTATTGGCGAAAAAATGCATCAAACCCTGGCCTCTTTAGAAACTGCAGCTGCCAATTTAAAAACCTTTTCCCTGGATACTCAAGATCAAACGGCCAAACAGATGTTTGCCAGCTATTCGCAGCAGTTGGAAAACATTTGTAATGGCCTGCGGGGACGGGTGAATTATCTCGAACAGCAGGAGCCTCAGTATAGAGTGATGCAGCCGAAGCAACAGCAACAAAAACAATAATGTCCCCCGGCTGGGTTGTCCAGGAGGGCCCGGGTTTCTCCCCCGGGTCCTCACTGCTTTTTTGATCGCAGTCAAGGAAAGTTTTTGGCAGGAGGAATGGTCGGAATAACCGTGTTAGCGGTTATGGCCGGTTTTTTGTCTCTCGGCCCGGGTGAGGACTCGCTTATCTTCCACGCGCCGGGTAATTTTTTCCCGGTCAAAATACTCTAAGAGGGGCAGTGCATATTTCCGGGACGTTTGAAGTAAATCCCGGGTTTCCCCTACTGTGATTTCGCCATTTTCCCGTAAATAGTCAACCAGTATTTGCCTGGCTCTGTTTACACAGGCCGGGTGGAAGTACAGATCATCGGCCACCCGGACCAGCATGCCTTTTCTGAGCAGGTACTGCAAGATTTCCTGGGCAGTATGACCTTCCACCCCTACCCGGCGGGTCGCCTCACCCCAGGCAGGTGGCTGGCAATCCCCCTCCCTGTAAATTTCAAGTAGCTGCTGTATTTGCTTTTCATGTTTGGGATTGGGCTTCGGGGTGAATTCGGGAAGTGCAACTTCCTGGGTATAGAGCTTCACCAGTCCATCCTCTTCCATAACCTGGAGAAGAGATTGGAATTGCTTGCTATTTAACCCCGCAAACAGGCGGGAACGCATTTCTTCTTTGGGAAAACCTTCCCGTAACGGGAAGTCGCGGTGATATTCCTGAAGCATCGAGTGGATATTCCGGGCCCACTCCAGGTAAACTTCCCGGAGGATATAATAAACCTGGTTTTCTAAAGGTATGGAGTATACCTGCTTGTTTTGAACCAGGGAGTGCAATGTCTTCTTTACCGTGTTCTCATCCAGTCCACTGACCTTGACCAGTTCTTCTGCTGTAAGGATAGTCCGGCGGCTGCTGAGCTGCTGGACCAGAACTTCCTCAGGTGTGCCCTTCTCCCGTGTTAAGAGGCTTTCAATTACTTCCCTGCGCAGGCGCCTGTGTTTTGGTGCCACCGGATCAATGATCTTTCCACCGCCAATGGTGCGTACCGGGGAGTAAGAACGGACAACAAACCGGTCACCCCGTACCGCCACTGCTGGTTCTTCCAGTTCCAGCTGGGCGAGGGCTGTCTCCTGAGGAGATAGTTCATCCCGGTCCAGAAGGATCACCCGGCACATAATTTCGGAGGTACCCAGATGCAGACGCACCCGGCTTCTGTTCTTCAGGGGCCTGGCCGTTCTCAGAAGTACAAAGCGGACATCCAGACGATAGGATGGGGTAAGACTGCCGGGGGTGGCCAGAACACTACCACGGGGTACCTCTTCAACATCAACTCCAGTCAGGTTTACCGCTACTCGCTGTCCAGCACGAGCTTCTTCCACCTTCCGTCCGTGGACCTGGAGTGTGCGCACCCGGGTGGATATTTTTTGGGGCATAATTTCCAGGGCATCACCGGTGTGCAGGGTTCCACTCCACAGGGTGCCGGTAGCTACGGTGCCAAAACCGGTGATGGAAAAAACCCGGTCAACAGGCAGGCGTACGAAACCGGTAGCCGGTTTTTCCTTTACCTCCTTAGCTACCATATCGATGGTGTCTAAAAGTTCGTCCAGCCCCTGGCCGGTAACACTGGAAACTTCCACTACGGGCGCACCTTCGAGGGTAGTACCCTTCAGGAATTCAACTACTTCTTCCCGCACCAGGTCAAGCCATTCCCGGTCTACAAGGTCCACTTTGGTTAACACTACTACACCCCGTGTTATCTGGAGGAGCTGGATGACGACGGCGGCTCTAGCTTATAGTGACGCGAAGGTAAGATGAATAAGTGGCGCTT
>NZ_JBNATZ010000236.1:0-3930 GCF_049701015.1 Desulfofundulus sp. | reverse complement strand
TGCTGAAGGACATGCTCTCCTCGTCCGTTCCCAAAGTGACCCTGACCGAAGTGTTCAGGCAGGCGGCGGAGTCGCAGATAATAGCCAACGCCCACCGGGTCAACAGGGGACTGCCGCTGCTGGTCGACAGGTCCAGGACGGACCTGTTGTTTATTGAGAAGGACGAGCCGGGAGAGATCGCCCGGAGCGTGGTGGCCCGGGCCGCAGGTCTCTTGCGCAGGGGGGAGGACGTGCAGGTGCTCTCGCCTAAAAAAGACGGCCTCCTGGGCACGCGGGAGCTGAACAGGCTGATCCAGGGAGCGGTCAACCCCGCAGGCAGGGAGGTGAAGCACGGTGACCGTGCCTTCCGGGTGGGCGACAGGGTCATCCAGACCAGGAACAACTACGGGAAGTACGTCTTCAACGGGGACATCGGGGTGATAAGGAGGGTCGGCAGCAGGGTCGAGGTGCAGTTCAACGGGGACGTGGTTCCCTACAGCTACGACGAGCTGTGGGAGCTCGAGCTGGCGTACTGCATAAGCGTGCACCGGTCTCAGGGTTCCGAGTTCGGTACGGTAATAGTCCCGGTATCGACGTCCCACCACTACATGCTGAGCCGCAACCTGCTGTACACTGCCGTTACCAGGGCGAAGGAGAAGCTGGTGCTGGTAGGCTCCAAAAAGGCCCTGGCCATGGCGGTGAGGAACGACAGCCCGGTGAAGAGGTACACGATGCTCGGGGAATTTTTGCAGGAATACTGACACAAAAAGTCCCGCGTGAGAAACCGCGCGGGACTTTTGTTTTTTTGGGGCTTTCCTTCTGGAAGTCCCAAAAAAACCAAAAAAAGGAGTGTAAGAAAATGTTAACAAAAACTCCGGGCGTTGTCAAGCGGGAAAGCGGAAATTCTTTCTGCGAGCTCTACGGTAAGGCGGTCGCCGGGCAGGGCGCGACTTCCATCCCCACCGCCCTGTTCCGCCACCAGAGGGAGCTGGGGATATCTTTCCAGGAAATGGCCTTTATCTGTCACCTCTTGAGCTACCAGCAGGCTGCCGGCAACCCTCACCCTTCCATCAGAGAACTCAGCAGGTTAACCGGCGTGAGCGAGAAGACCCTGCACGCCTACAAAAAGAGCCTGGTCGAGAAGGGGCTGGTGATCGTGCGCAACAGGCGCGATCCCGGCAAAGGCCAGCTGAGCAACGAGTACGACCTGACACCCGTACTTGAAAAACTGCTGCAAATTGTCCAGGACGAGCGGGAAAAGGTCTCCAGCCCGGGCAGTTCCGGGTGCAGTTCTCCCTCTATGCCGGCAGACCATAAGCGTGTGGAAATTCCACACTCCCCATTTTCTAAACTCCACAGGGGGGTCTGTGAAGGCTACATGTCCCCTCTCACCACAGGTCCCGACGAAATACAAACTGTCCGGGACGGGAGGGGGGAAGGGGTCTGTAGAGACCACACGTCCCTTTTTGCCACGGATTTCCACCGGCTTGTCCAGGACGAGCGGGAGAAAGCCTCCAGTCCGGACGGCTCCGGGTATGGTTTTATTCCTGCCCCGGAAAGGATTCCACACCCTTCACTTTCCGAATTCCAGAGGGGGGTCTGTGGAGACTGCACATCCCCTCTTACCGCAGGTAAAGAAGCTCCTGGCCTGGACGAAGGCGGGTGCGGCTCTCCCTTTACCCCTGGAGGTCGCGCCGAGGGATGTGAAAATATTCTGGGCCTCCCACCACTTTTCGAAGTCCAGTGGGGGGTCTGTGAAGACTGCACCCCCCCTCTTACCACGGGTTCCGACATAAATGTTGTTGCTGATGTTGCTGTTGTTGATCTATCTACTGAACAACTGAAAGGTATTCTTTTAGATCAACAACTGAAAGATACTCTTTCTACTGATCGGCAGCTAGAGAGAAGTACTACTATCAACAGCACTGTCAGCGGTAAAGAGAAAGTGCCGTTCGGCTTTGTTCCGGACGCAGGCACTTTCCGTTTCGGTACAGACGTACCAGGTATGTCACCGGCAGCTGCTGGTATCCGGTCATGCCCGGGATTTTTGGAAGGGGCTTTGCTGGGCGGCATGCCCGCTGGCAGCTGGGGCGGGCTGGAGGGAATGCCCGCACCTGGCGTTTCGTCTGGCGCGGCTGTACCGGGCGGGCCTCTGGACGGTATGCCTGGGGAGGGGAGACCCGCGTCTGGCATTTCGCCTGGCGCGGTCATCCCGGAGCTGCAGGCGGCAGTGCTGGCGGCTACCGGGGCCCACGTGCCCCCGGAGTTTTTTGGGAAGCTCCTGCTGAAGTTCCCGGTAGAGAAAATCAGGGAGAAGATCGAGCTCATCAGCGATATGGGCAGCAGCACGGTGATCAGGAACGTCCCCGGTTTCCTGGTTGCTGCTCTCAGGGACGACTACAAGCACGTGCCCGGGCGGCCGCGGGGTCGAGAGGTCCGTACCGGAGAGGACGGAGAGAGCTGGCCGAAAGCGGGAGCGGAGAGAGCAGGTACCGGGACAGTTTTTGAATACGACAAGCAGAGGAGGAGGGAGCTGTTGAAATCCCTTTATCTTTCCTGAAAACCGTGTCGTCGAGCAGGTCCGGGGTGGCGGGTGTCCGCGGTCAAGTCAGCATAGAAGAGGATCCAGTCGTGGTGGATGCGGCTTCGGAGTATTACATCAGGTGGGTTCAGGAGTTCAACGCAAGGACGAACGAGATGACCATACCGCACATACATTCTTACGCCGAAAGGATAAAGACCTCTGTATTCAAGATAGCCCTGCTGCTTGATGCTGACACGTGTGCTTCGAGGGGAACGGGCGAATTCCGCAGCTGGACACTGCCGGCGGTTCAATGGGCGTGTGCGTTCGGGGACTATTTCCTGTCCACAGCACATGAGGTTTTAAGCCGCCTGGCGTTCAGCGATTTCGAGCGTCTCGCCAGGAAAGTTTTCGATATCATATCGGCGAAAAGAGGGGGCATCACGCAGCGCGACCTGCTTCGTGCCGCAAAGGTACCGAAGCCTGCCTTATCAGAAGTTATCGACTGCTTAATTGAGACAGAACTGGTAGAGCGGCACCAGGTAGTGTCCAGGAGGGCCCAGGACGTATGTTTATATTTCTAAACTTTAGAAACTGTCACCGGGTCCGGTGACAGTTTGGTGACAGTTTTAAAGTGGCTCGAAGCCTTGAAATACAAGGGTTTGCGGGAACTGGAAATTTAAAACCGTCACTACCCTCTGGTGACAGTATAACCCTTATGTATCAAAGCCTGGAGGCCATTTTTTAAAACTGTCACCTGAAATTGAAATTAATGATCAAGAGGGGGGTGTGTATAGAAAGCGGGATTTTGGTGACAGTTTCCCTTGGCCTTACAGCCACAAGGGTTATACTGTCTCGGTGACAGTTTTTCTGTCACTGGCGATATTTGTCGTTTAAAGTCATATATGGAAATATAAACAAGCAACCAACTTGCGATAATATGGTTGTCTGGAATGTATGGGAAAATATGGAGGTGTTTCAGATGAGAAGAAGGACCCCGTGGAGAAGCTCTTCCTCGAGTGCCTGGACGAGCTCGCCGAGCTGTCGGAAGTGGTCGTGGAGGAGTGGAGCACCCCGGACGTGGTGCAGGAGTACCTGCAGAACATCGTGAGCGGATACTACGCCAGCCTCCAGAGGATCAAGCGGTAGAAGGCTGCCGGGCCGGTGTCGGACCTGAGCGCCCGTATATACTGCAAGCGCCGGGACGAGCTGACCAGGCAGGAGCTGGCTAAGAAAGGGCTGCTCGAGCCCCCGTCGTCGGAGTAACCACTTCCGCGTTAGCAAGTTTACGGTTCAGAGGGGAAACCCGGTAAGGACCCGGGGAAAAGGAAAGGGGGCGGTCGGTTTTTGATAGCGCTGCGCGATTACCAGATCCAGGCGCTCGACTCGATCAAGAAACTGCTGCCGCAGAAGAAGCGGTTGCTGGTCGT
>NZ_JBNATZ010000235.1:0-3931 GCF_049701015.1 Desulfofundulus sp. | reverse complement strand
CCACTGGCCCCTGGAGGACCCGGCCCGGGCTACAGGCACGGAAGAGGAAATTATGGCCAAATTCCGGGCCGTCCGGGATGAAATTAAAAAAAGGGTGGCCGAACTGCTGGCCACCGAAGCGTGTTGACCGCACAACCAGAATATTTCGCTCCCTCCCAGTGCACCAAGGATGCACCTGTTAGCACGTGCTTCACCATTTAGAATACGTCAAGCGGAAATCCAGCGTTTTCAATGGTTTGTGGAGGGGAGAGGTCGGAATCGAACCGGACTCCAGCCAGGGTCGCTGACCGGCCAACGGGTTTGCAGCCCGCGGGGGGCACCAGCCCCGCTCTCCCCGTTTTTTAATTTTCTCCATAGACCCATAAAATCCTTCTATATATCTCATTTAATTTTTCTATGACATGGCAGGTCTCAATAAAAGTGAAAAATAACGAAAAAGCCTGCCGCATGGTACCGGCAGACTCTGACAAGATTTGACAGGCACCAAATTGTTGATCCGGGAAAATCTTGTCGCAAAGCCTTTTTATTAATTTCCCCCGCGCTGGTTTTCGGAACCTTGTCAATAAATTATATGCGGTCCGGCAGCCACCACTTGGCCACCCGCCCGTAAAAATCACCTAAAAATCCTTACTGATATTGATAGAAACCTCGACCGGTCTTTCGTCCCAGATATCCTGCCCTCACCAGCTTTCTGAGAAGGGGTGCCGGGCGGTACTTGGAGTCGCAGGTTTCCTGGTAGAGGGTATCCATGACCATCAGCAGCACATCAAGCCCGATCAAGTCCGCTAAAGCCAGCGGGCCGATGGGGTGGTTGGCACCCAATTTCATCCCCTTATCGATGTCTTCGGCCGAAGCGATGCCTTCCTGCAGCACAAAAATAGCCTCGTTAATCATGGGAACCAGAATGCGGTTGACCACAAACAGGGGGGCTTCCTTAACCGTGATGACGGTTTTGCCCATCCGCTCACACACTTCCCGGGCAATGTTATAGGTTTCATCGCTGGTTTGTTCGCCGCGGATCAGCTCCACCAGCTGCATGACCGGCACGGGGTTAAAGAAATGGGTTCCCACGAATTTATCTGCCCGGCGGGTGACGGAAGCCATCTCCGTAATGGAAAGCCCGGAGGTATTGGAACAAAAGACGGTTTCCGGGCGGCAGGTGCCGTCCAGTTCCCGGTAAAGAGCCTTCTTTTGTTCCATGTTTTCGATAATGGCTTCAAATACCAGGTCGACCTTTTCCAACCCGGCCAGCCCGACGGCAGGAGTAAGCCTTCCCATAATGGACGATACATCCTGTCCCTCCAGCTTCCCCCTGGCCGCCAGGCGCTCAAGGCTGGAGCGGATACGGCCCAGCCCGCCCTGCACAAATTCTTCATTGACATCGGATAAAATCACCCGGTAGCCAGCCGTGGCTGCTACCTGGGCTATACCGGCCCCCATCGTACCGGCTCCGATAACGGCAATGGTTTCAATTTTCACAATCATCACCCCATTTAGACCATTAATTCAATGATTAACATAAGATTAACTGTTGAAGAAATTGCTGTAAATGGAACGCAGGTCCCGCTTAAGTATCTTCCCACTGGGAGTTTTGGGCAACTGGTCGACAAAGAGTACCCCTTTGGGCACCTTAAAGGGAGCCAGATGTGCTCGACAAAGGGCAATGATTTCTTCTTCCGTAGCAGTGTAGCCCGATTTCAAAACTACAACGGCCGCAACGGCCTCCACCCACTTTTCATGGGGCAAGCCGATTACTGCTACTTCTGAAACTGCCGGATGCCGGTAAATAACCTCTTCCACTTCCCGGCTGGAAACATTCTCTCCGCCAGTTTTAACCATATCCTTTTTACGATCAACGACGGTAATAAAATTATCCTCATCCAGTACTCCGATGTCACCGCTGTGGAACCAGCCGTGAGCCAGAGCTTCTTCAGTTTTATCCGGCTCCTTAAAATACATCAGCATAACATGGGGACCCCGACCACAAATTTCTCCCGGTATACCCGGAGCGGATATGGGATTATGGTTTTCATCCTCAATACGGGTTTCCATGTTCAGGCCGCCACGACCGGCAGAACCGGGCTTGCTGAACTGAAAGGCCGGTTTCAAAATGGTGTGATAGGGACTCAGCTCTGTCTGGCCATAGTAATTGTAAAAACGATGGCAATTGGGAAAACGCTGCTGCAATTCCTTGAGCACTTCAACCGGCATAATGGAAGCCCCATAGTAACCTTTAGCCAGAGAACCCAGGTCATGCCGTTCCAGGTCCGGGTGCCGCAACAGGGCAATCCAAACCGTCGGTGCTGCGAAAAACATGGTGGCCCGGTATTTTTCAACGGCTGCCATAATCTCGACCGGGTTAGGTTGCGGAAGGAGGACATTGGTACCCCCGACCATGAAAATAGGGTTCAAAAAAACATCCCTTTGAGCACAATGAAATATGGGCATAGCATTAACATTAATATCATCAGGTGTATATTCACCGTCAACTATGCATCCTACATACTGGGATATAAGGGATTGATTGGTCAGAATCACACCTTTGGGTAACGTTTCCGTCCCGCTCGTATAGGTCATCTGGACCGGATCCTCAATGCGCAGCTGCACATCCGGCTCATCAGCAGAGTACCGGCCGTACCAGTCATCAAATTCTAAAAACTTTTCAGGAGCATTCCTCCCCTGTCCCTGGTTGGACCAGATCAGCGTCTTAACTCCGGGCATATCGTCCAGAACATCTTTAACAATATCATATAGTGAGTCCTCAATGATAAAAACCTTGCTCTCCGAGTGGTTGATACAGAAGCTGATTTCCTTGCCCCGTAACAGGTAGTTAATGGCCAGGTAAATACCACCTGCCTTGGCGGTGCCCAACCAGGTTATCACATGATGGATGGTATTATGGGCCAAAATGGCCACCCTATCGTATTTTTTAATCCCCAAATCAATCAATGCATTAGCTACTCTGTTGCACTCGGATTCCAGCTGGGCGTAGGTAAGAGTCCTGTCTCCAAAGATAAGAGCAGGTTTGTCCGGATAGCGATAAGCACTACGCCGCACCATGTCGGCAATAACCCAACGGCTCACTTTGTTGTAACGCCTGCGGAGGAACTCCAGATTTTCTTCCGTAATGACCATATACTTTTGTCTTTCGGCTTCGGTTAAAGGAGCCAGGGCGGACATGTTTAATACCCCCTATTTTTCTTTTTCCAGCAGACTCCGGGCGATTACCAGCCGCTGAATCTGGTTGGTTCCCTCATAAATCTGGGTGATCTTGGCGTCGCGCATCATACGCTCCAGAGGGTACTCCCGCATGTAGCCGTAACCTCCGAGAAGTTGCACCGCATCCACGGTCACCTGCATGGCTACATCAGAGGCGAAAAGCTTGCTCATGGACGACAGCCGGCTTATTTCGCCGGCGGAAGCTCCCAGCTCGGCAGCATTTTCGATGAAAAAGGCCGCTCTGTAAACCAGCTGGCGTGCTGCTTCCACTCTGGTGGCCATGTCGGCCATCATGAATTGCAGTCCCTGAAAGGAAGCAACCGGCCTGCCGAATTGCACCCGCTCCCGGGTGTAATCGACGGCATAATCCAGCGCCCCCTGGGCAATGCCCACCGCCTGGGCACCAATTACCGGGCGGGTGCGGTCCAGGGTCATCATGGCAATCTTGAATCCATCCCCCTCCTTCCCCAGTAGATTTGCCACTGGCACGGGGCAATCTTCAAAAATGAGCTCCGTGGTGGGAGAACCCCTCACCCCCATTTTCTTTTCTTTCTTACCAACCGAGAAACCGGGATAATCCTTTTCCACAATGAAAGCTGAAAGACCCTTCAAGCCCCGGGCCGGGTCCGTGCTGGCAAAAACAGTGTAAACATCGGCTATACCGCCGTTGGTGATGAAACACTTCTGCCCTGAAAGCAGGTACCTGTCTCCC
>NZ_JBNATZ010000234.1:0-3942 GCF_049701015.1 Desulfofundulus sp. | reverse complement strand
GGCAAGTTCTGCCAGCCTGCAACATTTTTCCTTCCCCACCACACGGGCCAGTTCATTTTTGGTCAGGGTAGAAAAGGACATTTCAACTCACCTTGAGGATATTATACCACACCACGGACGTATTTTCCCGGCCTATCCCGAAGATCAGGCGCGCCTGCTCTTGCAGGGAGGGCAGGCATAATAATACTTGACCAGCTCTGTGATGAATTTCTGCATGTCATAACTGCCCATAACCCGCACCCGTTTCAGAGTGAACGGGTCGTCCCCCGGGCCAACCAGGCCCTGGTCCGTGGTCACGGCGGCCCGGTACCCGCTTTCCCTCACCACCCGGGCCAGGTCCTGGTTATAACTGCCGTAGGGATAGCTGAAAACCTCTACCGGGCGCCCCAGCTCCGCTTCCAGGAGGAGCTTGCTTTCTTTAATCTGGCGCCTGGCTTCCTCCAGGGGAAGCCGCGTCAAGCGGGGGTGATCCAGGGTATGAGCACCAATGGTGATGCCGTGTCCGGCCATCGCCTTGAGCTCCCGCCAGCCGGCCATCCTGTTCACGGGCTGTCTGCCGGCATCAAAGATATTTGTCTTGCCCACCGTATGGGCCACCACAAAAACGGTAGCCGTAAAACCGTATTTTTCCAGAATGGGCAGGGCATAGGTATAGTTATCCAGGTATCCGTCATCGAAGGTTATCACCACCGGCCTGGGCGGCAGGGGCTTGGCCTTCTGAAGGTAATCCGCCACGTCGGTCAGAGAAACGGTATGAAACCCGTGGGTCGCCAGGTATTCCATTTGCCGGGCGAAATTCTGCGGAGGCACCCTGAGGCCCAGGCCACCCGTAGCGGGGTCGGGATTTACCTTATGGTACATAAGGATGGGTATCCTTACCTCTCCCCGCTCCGGCGGCGGGAGAGGGGGGGCCAGGCTCTCGGACAGGGAATCGGCCGCGTGCTGGGCACCGGCCAGGACCAGTAAAAACAACAGCGGCAATGTCACTATGGTGATCAAAATTCTGGTGCTCACTGTGAACCTCCAAGTATTTCCGCAAAAATGGGTTACGTCAGACCCCGGACGGGTTATGCCTCCCGGCACGTCGAGGAGTTTAACGTGCCTTAAAAGATCTTAACACCCGCCCCCGGCCTTTACAACTTCTTTTTCGACAAAAGTTGACCCTTCAAAACGGCCTTCGCTAACTGGTTGACATACGGTGCGAACTGTTTGCAGAGCCTTTCAGCAACCTGAATGGTTCCCCCGTCCTCCGCTCCCGGAATGCCAGCTCCAGGATGATGCGGGCCAGTTTGTCGGGGTGGTGGCGGACCACGTTGCCTTCGTGCACCAGGTTGGCACCAATTACCGTCACTCCCATCTGCTGGAGCTTCTCGCCATCCACCACCACCGGCACCGCTCCTTCCCGGCGGTAGCGCACCTTCAAACGCGCCGGAATGCTGCCCTGATTGACAACCATGTAATCTACAATGGGACCGGCATGGTTGATAATGGCCTGCAGATGGTCACTGGCAGTATAACCGTCGGTTTCCCCGGGCTGGGTCATTACGTTGCAGACATAAATGCGCACGGCACGGGTACGCGCAATAGCATCGGCTATCCCCCTTACCAGGAGGTTGGGCAGTATACTGGTGTAAAGGCTCCCCGGCCCCAGTACCACCGCATCGGCCGTGGCAATGGCCTTCAGTGCCTCGGGAAGGGGGTAACAGTCTGCGGGTACCAGGAAAACCCGTTTAATGGGCTTCCTGCACCGGGGTATGGAAGATTCCCCGTATACCAGCGTACCGTCGGACAGTTCCGCCCCCAGGACCACATTCTGCAGGGTAACGGGCAGCACCTGCCCCCTGATGGCCAGTACCTTGCTCAGGGCCTGCACGGCCTCATGGAACCCCCCGGCCACATGGTTCAAAGCCGCCAGGAGCAGGTTGCCCAGGCTGTGACCCGCCAGGTCTCCGCTCTGAAAACGGTACTGCAGCAGGTCCTCCATCAGCGATTCCTTATCTGCCAGGGCCACAAGGCAGTTGCGGATGTCCCCCGGGGGGAGCATGCCCAGCTCCCCTCTCAACCGGCCGGAACTGCCGCCGTCATCGGCCACGGTAACAATGGCCGTAATATTGCTCGTATAGTGTTTCAGGCCTCTCAAGAGCACCGAGAGCCCCGTCCCACCACCAATGACCACCACCCGGGGCCCCCGGCGCAGGTGCTGGCGGGTGTAGATAATATCCGCAAGGCGCGTGCGCTCATCGGGCGCCAGGACGTCCACCACCGAACGAAAGGCCCTGAGGTTCCCGTAGACCAGGGCCGGCAGCCCCAGTAGCAGGAGAAGAGCACCCCCGATCCAGGCCTGCCCGGGACCGAAAAGCTTTACAAACCAGGCCATCAGCACCGCCTGGTGCTCCCAGGGCAGGAACCGGCCCAAAAGGCCTATGCCCGTAGCGGCCAGCACCAGGCCCAAAAATGACAGGACCAGCCAGCGTTTGAAATGCATACCAGGGTAAAGCCACTTAAACAGGTACATAACCCTTCACCCCTGTCTTAACGGGGTAGATCCCGGTGCCGCACGGCCACCCGGTAACCCTTCTCCGCCAGGTGGTCCCCGAGACAGTTAGCCAGGGTCACCGAGCGGTGCTGGCCGCCGGTACAGCCAACGGCAATGGTCAGGGTAGTTTTACCCTCCCGGATGTAGTGGGGGAGAAGAAAATCAATAAACTGGTAAAAGTGGTTCAGGAATTCCTGGCTTACCGGTGAGCACAGGACATAATCCCGCACCGCCGGGTCGTTGCCGGTCAGTGGGCGGAGCACAGGATCATAATGGGGGTTGGGTAAAAAACGCACGTCAAAAACCAGGTCGCTGTCCAGGGGTATGCCGTACTTGTACCCGAAGGAAATCACTGTAATGCGCAGGGACACCCCGGCATTGTCCCCGAACAAACTGACCAGTTCATCCTTAAGCTGCTGGGGGGTCATCTCGGAAGTGTCAATTATCTTGTGAGCCCGCCCCCGCAGTTCCCGCAGCCGCTCCCTTTCCTGCCGTATGCTCTGCAGCACCTCCCCGTCCACGCTCAAGGGGTGGCTGCGTCGCGACTCCTTGTACCGGCGCACCAGGGTGGCATCGGAAGTTTCCAGGAACAGTATTTCGTAACGCAACCCCTCCTGCTCCAGGCCTGTCAGCACTTCAAAAAGGTCGTCGAAAAACTCCCCACCCCGGATATCCACCACTACTGCTATTTTATTAATCCCCCGCGAAGATTGTGAACAAAGCTCCAGGAACTTGGGGATGAGCATGGGAGGCAGGTTGTCCACACAAAAGAAGCCCAGATCCTCCAGAATACGTAAGGCCTGGGTCTTTCCGGCCCCTGAAAGGCCGGTCACGATTACCAGCCGCATAATTATCACCACTTTTTATGGCCGGGTCAATTTGCCGAATACGTAAGTGTTCTGTTCAGCCGCTTAAGGCACGTCGTTGTCCCGCTCACTCCTGGGCCAGGCGGGCTTTGAGCGTATCGATCACCCTGACCGGACCGGGGTCCACACCGTACAGCATGGCCAGGTACACGCTGGCATAGTCTCCGAGATAAATCAGGGAATACATGCGCGCCAGAGCACCGTCGCCCCTGGCCATAATTTCGACAACACCGGCCACGGCTCCTCCCATAATTTCGCGGGTGATGGCATACCTTTTCTGAACCCGCGGGTGGTCCTGCGGGTCCCGCAGGATAACCACATAAAGGCGGTGCAGAAGCTCACCGGGAAACTCAAAGCCGACCAGTTCGTTATGGTTTAATTCCGGAAATACGTTCCAGTAAGCCGGCGCTTTGGCATTTTCGTTGATCTGCCCCTTCCAGCGCTGGGCCACCACTTCGGTGGTGCCGCTGGCACCCCATATTACCGGAATACGGTTGTAAAAACTCTCCGCCAGAGTCTTGGCCCGGTTGGTGTCCCGGG
>NZ_JBNATZ010000233.1:0-3950 GCF_049701015.1 Desulfofundulus sp. | reverse complement strand
CCACGGTGCGCTCTTACGCCCTCTACACGCAGAGGGGGCAGGAAAAACGCGCTGTAAACTATCTAAGAAAATTGCGCAAAATCTACAACGAGATTGTTGACGCTGCGGTATACCCGTTCAGGAGCTACGTCCGGCTGGACGTGGCTTTTCACGAAAACGGGAAGTTCAAGGACTTAAAGCTGGACCTGCCGCGCGAGGTGAAAGCCGTTATCGAAGGGCACGCGGGGATAATCCGCATCTGCGGTAACGGTTCCGAGGCGGTTCCGCTGGACTAGAAGGCCCGTTCTCAACAGGTGTTGGGGCGGGTCTTTTGATTTTTATAAAAAATCCGAGGAGGGATTCTGGTGTACCAGAAATGGATCGGGATTGGTCGTCTGACAAAAGACCCCGAGTTGCGGGAGACGCCCGACAGGGTTCCGGTGGCGCGGTTTACCCTGGCCGTTGACAGAGGCAAGGACGGGGCTGACTTCATCGACGTCATCGTGTGGCGGGAGCAGGCGGAGAACTGCGTCAAGTACCTGAAGAAAGGTGCACCTGCAGCGGTGGAGGGCCGGCTGCAGATACGCACCTATGAGGACAGCCAGGGGGTGCGCAGGAAGGCGGCGGAAATAGTGGCCTCCAGGGTGGTCTTCCTTCCCAACGGGAGGAAGTCCATCGAGGAGCCGCCGTGGCCGGACGAAGCGCCTCCCGCTTTCGGGAAAAAGGAAAGCAAGGGCGATTTTGATTTTGCCGAAGAGGTCAATTTTGACGACATTCCGTTTTAATCTTTCCTGTACCGGCGGGGCGGCGTTCCCGCTGCCCTGCCGGTATTTCTGGTTGAGAGTGCCCGCTTCCTGCTGAGGAGAAGGGGCGGGCGTTCCGAATTTCAAGAGAGAGAGAGAGCAAAACTGACAAGGAGGGACGGGTCTGTGTCTGAGAAGACGCTGTATGACAGCCTCCCGGCGGAAGTTTTGAGGAAGGTGGTCCGGGGCGAGCTCGATTCCATGACCCCAGAAGAGATAACCGCATACTACCAGGCGGTATGCGAGAGTCTGGGGCTGAACCCATTGACGAGGCCGTTCGACTTCATCAGGCCGAAAGGCGGGGGCCGGGTGATCCTGTACGCCAGGCGTGACTGCGCGGACCAGCTGGCGGCGAAGCACAAGCTCTCGCGGCAGATCGTGAGCCGGGAGAGGATAGGGGACACGGTGTACGCGGTCACCGCACGCGTGTCGGGGCCCGACGGCCGCGTGGTGGAAGCCACGGGTGCGGTCAACATTGCCGGGTTGAAGGGCGAGGCCCTGGCGAACCAGATCATGATTGCGGAGACCAAAGCGTACAGGCGCGGTGTGCTGGCGTACGCAGGTCTGGGGTGGGCGGACGAGACGGAGCTGGAGACCATCCCGGAGCTGCGGGACAGGTTTAGTCCGGAAGCTGGGGGTGCCGGGCCAGAGCTTGAGCATCAGACCGGTCAGGAGCCTGCGCAACAGCCCGAGCAGGAGCCTGTACGACAGCCCGAACAGAAGTCCGAGCAGGGGCCTGTACAGCAGCCCGGTCAGGAGTTCGGACAGAAATCCGAGCAGCAACCCGAGCCGAAGGGAGAGAGTTTCGAGGGTGAGCTGATAATTTTAGAACCGCCGGAGGAGAAGGAAGGATGGAAGAAGGTGCTGGCGTTCACCCTGGTTGGGGAGGAGACAGTGAGCCTCGTGACCAGGGAGGGGCACCTGGACGCTCTCGGTCCGCAGGACCACGTGCACGTCAGGGGGAAGAGGCGCGGGGACAAGGTCGTGGTGGCCGGTGTCTCCGTGATCAGGAAGGCACAAGAACCCGAACCCGGTGAGTTCGTTGTGACTGTCGAGACGCCGCCCAGGGAGGCATTCCGGGCTTTCGAGGGCGGCCAGGAACGGGTCACGTGGTTACGGGGCACGACAGGCGGGAGGGAGGTCACGCTCGTCGCCCGGGGTGACCGCAGGGAGGCGATGAAGGCGCTGAGTGTCGGCATGGAAGTGAAGGTGAAGGGGGCGCTGGTCCGGGACGGGGAGCGGGAGCTGCTCGTTGTGAAGGACCTGGTTGTGCCCGCAGCTTAAAAAAGTAGGGGGGTGGTCCGGTGCCATCCCCCTTTGTTTTCGCGGAAGAGGGGGTCAGCATGTTTCTGAAAATACATCCCGGAAACGTCAAAAATGCCCTGAGCGACGAGCACAAACCCCGCTTGAGAGGGTTTGGGCTGGGGCGGGACGGGAAGGTGTACCTGGAATACCTTCCCGACAATACCGATAAGCGGCGGATCATAGCCGTGCTGCCGGGCAGCACGCCTGTAATTTACCACGAGTGCATGTCTCTCAGCAAAGAAAAGCCGCATTCCTGCTGGCACATGGGGGCGGTGTCGCTGGCCCTGCCGGGCAACCCTCCCCTTCCCATAACGGTCAATGTGGAGAGGTGCCAGCCCGCCCCGGTGCCCATAGTGAAGGACCTGACGGAGAGCATTCTGGGCAGGCCGGGGGACTTCGAGCTCTTGGAGCTTATCGAAGGAGATGCCCTCGCATACGTCATGCCGGAGCTCTCTCCGGAGGACGCCTGGCTTGCCAGGTACAACCTTCCGGTGAGAATATTGAGGAAAGTGTTGGAGTTCCGGGAACGGCAGAAGCAGGTTCTCTCGGAGGAGCAGAGTGCCAGGGTCCCGGAGGCCCGGTACATCCCGTCGGGGGGCGAGTTTGTGAGCGCTGTCGCGGCACTGGTGTACGGTCCGGGCGGTTCGGCCTGGGAGGCCCCTTTACTGATAGGGCCGAAGGGTTCCGGGAAGTCGACCATGGCCGAGGCTCTGGCGGCGGTGATGATGCTCCCGGTGAACAAGATATTCGGGGGCATCGACTTGAACGCCGAGGCCCTTCTGGGGAGCAGGACCCTTGTTCCCTCTGAAGGGATAGACATCGTGACCGAGGCGAGGCTGCGGTCGGCCTGCAGGGCGGCCGGGATGGACGCCGAGCCCCTTGTCCAGAAGCTGAGGGGTTCGCAGATGAGAGTGGGTTTCGAGCCGGGGATACTTTTACAGGCTGTGGAGAGGGGGGAGATGGTCATTGTGGACGAGATAAACATGCTCATTCCGGAAGTGACCTCCCTGCTGCACGGTCTTCTGGACTGGCAGAAGACGCTGCCGGTGCCGGGGTACGGGGTTGTGAAGGCGCCGCCGAGCTTCCGGCTTGTGGGGTGCATGAACTACGGGTACGCGGGCACGAAGCCGCTGAACGAGGCGTTCCAGGACCGGTTCCGCCCGGTACAGGTACCGCACCTGGGGGCAGAGCAGCTAGCCTGGCTCATCGTGCGGGAGACGGGCTGCAAGGAGTCCGTTTCCCGGAAGCTGGCCGACCTCTTTTCGGAGCTGGCGAAGGGTGTGGCGAACGGGGACTATTCCGAGAGGGTTTTATCCGTGCGCTCCCTTTTCAGGATAGCGCGGGAGGAGATGGACGGCTGCGGGACGCTGAAAACGGTAGCTGTTTCGGTGCTGACTGAAGGTCTGGGCGACAAATTTGAAATCGACCAGGTGACGGACATTATAGAGGCGTGTCTGCGAGACTAAGGAAAAAAAGAGGGGGTTGCGACCGTGTCCCTCCGGGAGCTGAAGCGGGTCAGGCTGCAGAGTCTGGCCCGCGTGCTTTCGAATAAAGGCGACCTGGTCCTAAAGTTCGGGACAGGGGCATACACGGACCTTGAAGGTATAACCCTGGTCCCGTTTGAGGGCGAGATAGAGCGGGGCGTCCCGGCGTCGGCGGCGGAGTGCTGGGTGGCGATGAAGGCTGCCTGCGCGCACGAGGCCGGGCACATAAGGTTTACCGATAAGAACGTCTGGCAGGAAGCCGTGAGGCGCGGCGGCAACCTGCTGGCGTGCTTGCTCAACATCATCGAAGACGCCCGGATAGAGAGGTGCATGTCCAACATCTACCCGGGTGCCATGCTGTGGTTCCGGTTCGTGAATG
>NZ_JBNATZ010000232.1:0-3968 GCF_049701015.1 Desulfofundulus sp. | reverse complement strand
CACGGCGGTACCGAGGATGTTGAAGTGGGAATAATCCACGGGGTAATCCTTCTGGGAAGCAGAGGTGGTTTTGCCAAAAGGTTGGGGATAGAGCACTTCCTTGCCCCGTACGGAGGACTTACCTATCTCACAAAGGCCGGGGCACCCATCCAGACAGGTCACACACATCCCGCTAAAGGGACAATAGCTCTCACCGGTGCGCAGCCGGGTCAGAGTAGCTGCAGTAGCGTTAACACCTTTACTGAAACTCATTGTTCCATCCTCCTGAAAAACACGTTAAAATTAAAGTAAGTGGTTCTTTCTAAATGTTTCTCTCCAGTACCGGCTTCAATACTCAGTCAAGCCGGATTTTTTTTAGCCGCTTTTTCTGCTGCCCACTCAAACTTTTGAATACCACCCCCTTCTAATTTCTTCCACCGGGACGATCCCGGATTATTTCTCTCCCCAAAATCACGGTTGTCCCGTAACTAAAAATTGGTTAGATACTCATCAAGTTCCCACTGGTGCACCCGGGTCTGATAGCGCTCCCATTCCTCTTCCTTGGCTTCCAGGAATCGGGTGGTAATTTTTTCTCCCAGGGCGTTACGGATCACCTCATCAGCGGCCAGGGCCCGCAATGCGTCAACCAGGCTGCGGGGCAGACCGATGCGGCGGACCAGCTCTTTAACCGGCGCATGGTTTTGTGACAGGGGCGCCCCGGGTACGAGTCCTCGTTCAATGCCGTCCAGCCCGGCTGCCAGTGAAGCTGCCAGTGCCAGGTAGGGATTGGCAGTGGGGTCGGGACTGCGCAGGACTATACGGGTGCCTTCCCGCCGTTGGGCCGGCACGCGGAGCATGGTGCTGCGGTTTTCCTCCGACCAGGCTGCCAGCACAGGGGCCAGCTCCGTGGGTACAAGACGCTTGTAACTGTTTACCAGCGGGTTGGCAACGGCCGTCAGGGCCCCGGCATGGCAAATCAACCCGGCTATATAACGGCGGGCCAGTTCGCTCAACTGGTGTTCCCCTGTGGGGTCGTAAAAGGCGTTTTCCCCGTCCCGCCAGAGAAACTGGTGCAGGTGCATCCCGGAACCGTTACAGTGGTCCAGGGGGCGGGGCATAAAGGAAGCGTGCAGGCCGTGCCGCTGGGCAATGGTCCGCACCACAAATTTAAAGGTAGCAATGCTATCGGCCACAGTTAGAGCGTCATCTTCTTTAAGGAAGATTTCATGCTGTCCGGGCGCAATCTCGTGGTGGGAGGAAGAAACATCCAGACCCATCTCCTGGAGAGTGAGCACCATATCCCGGCGGGCATTTTCACCCAGGTCCACCGGTGTGAGGTCACAATACCCCGCCCGGTCGTGGGTGATAACCGTCGGTTTGCCCTGGGCATCGGTATGGAAAAGGAAGAACTCGATCTGCGCTCCCACCCGGAACTCAAGGTTCATCTCTTTCGCCCTGGCCAGCACACGCTTCAAAGCCGCCCGGGAACAGGCACCGTAAGGTTCACCCAGGGGTGTAAGCACATCGCAGATCAACCGGGCCACCGCCCCTTCACGGGGCCGCCAGGGGAAAATCACAAAAGTCGCCGGGTCGGGAAGCAGGTAAATGTCCGACTCACGGTTCTCAACGAAACCCTCGATCACCGAACTGTCAAACATCACCCGGCCTTCAAGCGCTCGTGGCAGTTCCTCCACGGTGATGGCTATATTTTTCAAGATACCGAAGATATCGGTAAACTGGAGGCGGATAAACTTGACATTATATGCCCGGGCTTTCTGGAGTACATCTTCGGTGGTCAGGGTGGACATGGGAGATCTCTCCTCATACAACTCGATGTTTATAAAACAAAAAACGTCCTGCTTCAGGCCCGTGTTTGCAAATCCAAACACGAGCCTGAACCAGGACGCCATTGCCCTGAAAGAACCGTACAGTAATGATTATAGCAGAATTAACCGGGATATCAAGATGTTCTCAATCAGAAATACTGTATACAGCTGCTCCGCTGCGGATCTGAAGAGACTGTCAAGGCCCGTTCTCCTTTTCCAGAACTCTGATAATCTCCCGGGCCACCCGGGCTAAAGGTACGCAGCGATCCATACTTATCTTCTGCAGGTATTTATAAGCCTGCCGTTCCGTCATCCCCTTTTTCTCCATAAGCAAACCCTTGGCCCTTTCAGTTATCTTGCGCTCCTCCAGGGCCTTACGCAGGCTGTCTATTTCCTTTTCCAGCCGCATGGCCCGTTCAAAAGAGGCCAGGGCTACTTCAACAACCGGCACCACCATTTCTTCCTGCAACGGCCTGGGAAGTACCCCGTAAACCCCGGGAGAACGTACCAGTTCGGCTACATCCTGCTGTTGGATATCAGCTGTAAGTACCACCGGGGCCACATGATGTTCTTCGATAATACCGGCCACATCCATCCCCTCGGTCCCCGGAAGGCGGTATTCCAGAATCACCAGTTCCGGGGTGGTCTGAAAAACCATCTGCAGCAAGGACCGGCCGTCCTGCGCCTCCCCAATCACCATGTAACCTGCATGCCGCAGGACCTCTTTGAGCCGGAAACGAAAATCCCTGTCGCTTTCTGCGATAACAATGCGGGTCCTGTACACCGGGATACACTCCATTTTCCGCGTCGCTGAATTACATTATAACATGTCGCTGTCAATACGGTGAACGCCCGCCAGGAAGCGTCCATTCAATTTACCACCTCTTTAAATGGCTTCCAAATTGCAGTAATTGTCATCCCAACTCAAAATTGAGCATATATTTTCTACCAAAAAGGATCCGGGGGGTAAGCATATTGAATAAGGGGAGACTGAAGAAAGTTTTCCCGGGAGGCAATACCTGCCGGGGATTTTACTCGTTTTACGATTACATCATTGAACCCGACGCCACACGTATTTTTGTCATCAAAGGCGGTCCCGGTGTCGGAAAGTCAACTTTCATGCGCAAGATTGGCGAAGAAATGCTGGAGCGTGGTTACGACGTAGAATTTCACTGCTGCTCTTCCGATAATGGTTCCCTGGACGGCGTGGTTATTCCGGCCATCAGAGTAGCGCTGCTTGACGGCACCGCCCCCCATGTAGTTGATCCCAAGAACCCGGGAGCGGTTGATGAAATCGTACACCTGGGGGATCACTGGAACGAAGAAGGCCTGCGGGCACATAAAAAAGAAATCCTGGCTTTAAACCAGGAGATAGCACGCTTATTCAAAAGGGCGTACAGCTACCTGGCCGCCGCCCACCTCTTCCTGGAAGAAGTCCGCAACCATTACCGGGAAACCGGTGCCTTTAACGCAGGTGTCTTTGACAAACTCGCGCTCGACCTGACCCACGAAATTTTTGCAGGGCAAACGCGCCAGACAGAAAACCCCAGGGCCCGCCACCTTTTTGCTACGGCCATCACTCCGGACGGAACGGTAAGCTACCTGGACACTATTGTTGGCCACCTGAAGAAACGTTACATCATCAATGGCGACGACGGTACGGGCAAGACCACCCTGGTCCGCCGGATTATGGACGCCGCTTTAATGCGCGGGTTCGACGTGGAAGCCTACCACTGCGCCCTGGACCCGTCCCGGATTGAACACCTCGTCATCCCCGGGCTGGACCTGGCGGTGGTCAACTCCGTGGAACCCCACTATTATAAACCTCAGAACGGCGACGTGGTCGTCGACACCATGACCTGTGTCAGGCCCGTGTCCGAACCGCTATGGCAGGCCGAAAGGGATACCGCCCGGGAAATGTACCGGCGCTGCATGGAAGAAGCCGTGGAGTTCATCAACCGCGCGAAAAAGGTCCACGACGAAATGGAAGCCTATTATATACCGAACATGAACTTCCACGACATCGAAGCCCGCAGGCAAAAGGTGTTGACCAGAATCCTGGAACTGGCTGAGGAGGTGAACGGGCAGCACGGATAAGGTAGCACTCAACCGAATCAATGATCCTTACTGGAATACCGGAAATTATGGAACCTATCCCGCAGA
>NZ_JBNATZ010000231.1:2234-3971 GCF_049701015.1 Desulfofundulus sp. | reverse complement strand
GCTCCCCCAAAAAAGCCCGCGTTCCTGCGGGCCGCAAAAATCGGGAGGTACTTCCGCCACCGCCGCCCCTCCCGAAAGCAGCGGTTTCCAGCCATAAAAAAAGGCCGGGTAAAACACCCGGCAAAGATTATCCCGTATACGGTATATCTGATTTATCAAAACATGTACCTGCCCGCTGATCGGGCAGCGGCAGGGGATAATCGTTATCATTAACGGGTACCCCTGCCTGCAGGCAGTTCGCATCACACGGACGAGAACTATCCTGGTGTAATCATTCTATATCAGACGATGTTGGTTGGCAATACCTGTTCGGAGCAAAAAGGTCATTAATTATCAGCTGTCTCGGCCTTTGTTCTACAGCCTCTAGAGTGTGTAACAGCTCTGCCATGCGGTTAACAAAATCAGATAGACTTCTATCCAAAGGTAGGAGAATTTCCGCCTCCTCACCAGCTTCGTTACGCCACTTCCAGACAGCCCCTTTATTACCTATGTCTTCCACATGCTCCCAACCGTTAACGCGCAGATACTGAGAGATGTCTACGGGACGCAAAAATTTGAGCAGTTCCTTATCATAAGCAACGCATTTTATAGATTTGTTGCGCTGCATCCTTATCACCTCAGCAGAGAAAAGGTTCCAGAAACTCCCATGTGACTTCCTCCCCCCCCTCCCGAAGGGAACGGGCTTCCCGCCGGGGCAAATAGAAGCCTACTCCCACGACAGCTTCTCCACAGCCTTCTCCAAATCCTGCATCCCCGGCCTGGTGTACCTGGCCGTAGTGTTCAGATTAGAATGGCCTGCTAAAACTGCCACCCGGTCCAGGCTCTCCCCCGCGTCCACCAGCATCTTGCAGAAGGTGTGCCGCAACTGGTGAGGCGTGACTTCCACCCCCGCCAGCCGGGCGTATTTCTCCAGAATTTTTTCGGCAGTCCTGGCGGTCATATGTCCTTTTCGTCCGGGAAAAAACCAGTCGCCGCCGGGATGGACGGTCAGCCACTCCTGGATTATTCTCCGAGCCGTGACGTTCAACGGCACTTCCCTGCGTTTTCCACCCTTGCCCTCCCGGACCGTCACCCAGCCTGAACGCTCCCGGATTACCACGTCTTCCACATGCAGCGATACCGCCTCGGAGATCCGCAGGCCGGTGTGCAGTAGAATCGCCAGCAGCGCCCGGTCCCTGGGAATTCCGTACTTCTGCACGGCCCTCATCAGCGCTCCCAATTCCTGTCTTGTGAGCCACCTGGGAGCTCCACGCTGCTCCGAAATTCTCTTGACACCCTCTGTCGGATCGGAGGAAATCATCCCATTGGACGCAGCCCACGAAAAAAAGGATGACAGGGCATCCAGGTGAAGGTTTATTGTGGCCGGCTTGCGATTCCTGTTCAGCATGTACCGACGGTAGTCGGCCACATCCAGCGGTGTGACGGAGGCCGGGTCGAATGGGGACCCGGTTGTATCCTCCAGCCATCTCATGAAGCTGCGCAAGGCCCCCGTATATGCTGCTATGGTTTTCAAAGAACAATTCCGGCTCTTCAAGTGTACAATGAACCCATCCAGTCCCAACTACAGCTCCCCCTTGTTGGCGCGGGCGAGGAAATCTTCCAGGGATACTACCTCCACCAGGTGGCCATCAGCAAGAACCTCACGGTGATTGTTGCGCAGCAAAAAGCTGCGCGCCCCCCTGGAAAAGCCGGTCCCTCCGAGAACGACATAAGCTTTGCGATACTTGTCCGAATCCC
>NZ_JBNATZ010000231.1:0-2224 GCF_049701015.1 Desulfofundulus sp. | reverse complement strand
GTTCCAGGAACCTGTTGCCATTTTGCACTCACTATGATTCCGCCGGTATCGTCCTGGACAACAAAATCAGCATAGTAAGTAGCCCCAAAGAGCTGATTCCCCACAGGCACATGGGTTTGAAACCGCCCCGAATAGTGTATTTCGAGAACCGGCTTGATGACCTGTTCCCAAAAGGACCCTGTTTTAGTTCCTTTCCCGCCCGGTGACAATCTCCCTACCCCCGGTTAACTATAGTTACGGACAACCAGTTCCGATATCGGCCCGCGCTTATCGGCCCGGCAATTAATGGCTCTTTTTGCGTAAACCACCTGTATGTCGTAGTTCTTATAAAGCTCACGAATGAATGGCGTATCCGAGTTGCTTAACATGACCAGACAGCCTTTTCGATCCAATTCCCGAAACACTTCTGCCAAACGCCGCTGGTCGTCTTGCCCAAATGCATCGGGGGTATAGCTGGTGAAATTAGCTGTTTCCGAAAGCGGATGGTAGGGCGGGTCCAGGTATACGAAAGCTCCCCGATCCGCGCAGTCCAGGACCCGGCTGAAGTCGCCGCAGATTATCTCCGCCCTTTTCAAAGCCCCGCTCACCAGGCGGAGGTTCGGCTCATCCACTATTTTAGGGTTCTTGTAACGCCCGAATGGTACGTTATGCTGCCCCCGGCTGTTCACACGCCACAGCCCGTTGTAGCCAGTCTTGTTCAGGTAGAGGAATCTTGAGGCCCGCTCCACGGGAGTTAGCTGACCGGGATCAAGGGCGCGAATGCGGTAGTAATATTCCGCAGTGTTTTCGTGCCTTCTCAGGTCCTGTAGAAGGGCCTCCAGGTCGTCCCGTACCACCAGGTAGAAATTGATTAACTCATCATTGCTGTCGATCAACACCGCCCTGGGGGGTAGCAGGTGGAAGAAAACCGCCCCGCCGCCGACAAAAGGCTCAACGTAGAGAGTGTACTCTCTTTTGGGAAATAACTGCTCGAACTGGGGTATGAGCTGGGATTTCCCCCCTGCCCACTTGACGGGGGGCCTGGGACTTTCTTCCTTTGCCTGTGTATGGTATGTCTTGTACACAACCATCTCCCCCCTGAGTTAACTTATGCGAACAAAAAATTCGCCCTTAAGAGGGCGTCTTCCTGCAACTTATGCGAAATTTTCCAGGACATTTTTTCGCATAAGATGACTTATACGTACTGCAACTTCTTCCCGCTTCCTAAATGAATTAAGATGAAATGAGGGGGATTACTGCTCCCCTCACATCAAACACGAAAACGCGAAGCCAATTTTTCTAGTTCGCCAGCCAGCGCGGTAAGCTCTTCAGTAGAAGCGGAGATCTCTTCCATTGCTGACGTCTGTTCTTCTGTCGTCCCGGCAACATTTTGCACGCCAGCTGACATTTGTTCCGCAGCGGCAGCCACTTCCTGAATCTGCCGTGCAACGTCCTCAATTGTAGTGTTGATAGTTTTAATGTTCTCTCCCACCTCACTGATCACTTTACTTCCCGCTAAAACTTCAGCTGCACCGGCATCCATAACTTCAACAGCCTTTTGGGACTCAGCCTGAATCGTTGTGATCAGCTCATAGATTTCTTTGGCAGCGCTGGCGGACTGTTCAGCCAGCTTGCGAACTTCTTCAGCTACAACGGCGAATCCGCGGCCCTGTTCTCCGGCGCGTGCGGCTTCTATGGCAGCGTTCAGTGCCAACAGGTTAGTCTGGTCGGCAATTCCAGTAATCAAGTCAACGATCTGGGTAATCTGGCTTGCAGTTTGGTTGAGGGTGTTAATAACGTCAGAAACATTGGCAGCCGACTGCTCAATAGCCTTCATCTGCCTGGTAATCCGCTCAATGCCCGCGATACCCTCAGCGGCACGAGTTGCAGCCTGCTCGGCTAATGCTGAAACCTTTTGAGCATTTTCGGTTACTTGTTCTACAGTTGAAGCCATTTCACTCATGGTCGCAGCAGTTTCATTTGCCCCAGCAGCTGTCTGCTCGGCCTGGGCAGCAAGCTGGGAGGCTGAATCGGCTACCTGCCTGGATGCCTGTACCAGCTGACTGACAATCTCACGAAGGTTCTTACGCATGAGGTTGAAAGCTTCAGCCAAACTTGCAATTTCGTCTCGCGTGCGTACCACCAGTTCCTCACCCGTAAGGTCGCCTTCAGCGATACGACCCGCCTCGTAAACCGTCGCCAGGATAGGACGGGTGAGCATGCGGGTTATTATTACTGCCATAAG
>NZ_JBNATZ010000230.1:0-3989 GCF_049701015.1 Desulfofundulus sp. | reverse complement strand
TGGTTAATTGACCAGGCGTATAGTCCTAGCTGATGGTTGTCCCTAGGGTTGTATGTTGCGCGGTTTGTTTTCCAGTCTATTAAAGTCGCCCCGGCAGGGTCCTCCCACCAGAGATCTATGTACCCCTGAAGCACCGGGGAACCCGGACCATCAAGTGGTAGCTCGAAATGCTCCTCAACGTGCCCCCCGACAAGCGCCAGTTCTCTCACCTGTTCTACTGCCGGGTGCTTTGCAAGTTCCATAACCGTTTCCGGGTCGAGAGGCAGCACGGCTTCCGCGCAGGCCCGAACTGCAGCGTCCGCCAGCGTCGCAGAAGAATCGGTCAGTACCTCCTGAATAACCCGGTGGACTGCCTTACCCTGTTCCTGGGCCTCCGTGGGCTCCTCCGGCAGCTCCAGAATGTACTTTTTATAAAATGCCCAAGGGCATTCTTTGTATTTTGCAAGGCGGCTGTACGAAAAAATCATGCACCTTTTCCTCCTTTTACGACCAGATACAATTCCAGCAGGGGAGCGGCCACGTGCAGGAGCTCCCGCTCCACCTTCACGTCGTCCCCTTCCAACACGGCTTCAGTCAGGTGCCCTGCGTGGACGGCAACTATCATGGCCCATTGTTCAGGCATTATTTGCGGCACCGCGTTTTCGTCACCCTCATGCATGAGGCGGTTTATCTTAACCTGCTTGAGGGCACTTTGCAGAAAACTTCTCAAAACTTCCTCCGACATAGTGCGTAAGCGCGGGTCGTTAATACCCACGCCCCCCCTCCTTATCCAGTTTTAAGCACTAAGAACCTTTTCGATTTCCTCCGGCACCGTTCCGGGCACCGGTATCTCCACCCAGTCCGGTCGCAATACAACCGGCCTGCGGACCGCAACCACCCTCTCCGGCACCGGTTCCCACCAGCGCCACTCCCGATAAAGCCTGGCCGCCTCTCTGACATGCCAGCACTCATTCCGGGAGGGACAGATGTGCTCCACTTCCAGGTGGTCCCTCACCTGACGGACCAGCACCGGGTAGAAGGTCTCCGGAGAGGAGCGGGAGAGGCAGGCCAGGACCAAAGCGTTCCCGGCCTGCCAGGCTCTTGCAATTATCACGCCACTTCACCCCGGGCATCTTCCACCACCCGGAATCCTGTGACAACCACGCCTTTCCCTTTTTCCTCCAGCACCACTTCCAGAACCGTTCCGGGAGAAATGTCGGCTATCCCAACTTCCCCGTTGGCTGCCCAGGCGGTGACCACCTGGTTGTTTTCGTCCTGGAGCGCTACCCGGACCAGAGGTTTCCCGTTATGGTTGCCCTTTTCGGCCTTAACGAGACGGAAGGTACGAGTTTTACTGTCATTCCCGCCGTCACCTGAACTGTCGCGGCCCGATTCCTTCTGCCCGGAAGATTCCTGCATCCCTGGCTTTTTTCCGGATGGCTGCGTGGTTTTTTCTGGAGTCCCCGATTTGAGCCACGCCAGTAGCTTCTTTCCGGTATCTACAGAAGGACGGAAAGTTATACCGTCAAACATAGAGGTGCGATCCTTGGTGGCAACTGCGGTGTGGGTAAGGTCCAAATCCAGAAAAACGGTGAACTCATACTCCATACCGTCCCTCTGGACCGGTGCCATCCCCACTTTTTGCACCCTGGCTTTTCCACCGTCCTGTACCTGGACATATTCGGTCTTGGAGCGCATTGTGGCAATGATATGGCACTTCGACTGGAGTATGGTATCCACCAGTTCGTTGTGGAGCGGGGTGACATGCCTCCAGGCGGCCCAGGAGTTCTTTTCCTTGGCCGCCACCGCGTCGTGGATTTCCAGTACTCCGCCCGGTCCGGCCCAGGCATGGGAGAGGCTGTCGATGATAATTACATCGTACCCGGCAGATTCAGCGGCCCGTATGGCATCAATGTATTTCTGCGGCGTGAACGGGGTTTCCAGGCAGCATACGTCGTAGTCCCCCAGGTGGGAGTACAGTTCCGCGCTGGAACGCTCAGTGTCGAGCACGGCAATTCTGCCGCCCAGCCCGAAGGCAATCAACAGCGCGCTGTACGTTTTACCGGAGCCTGCAGGTCCAGCCAGTGCCAGCCGCAATTTAGCTTGCTTTCTCTCCGCTTTGCGGAATGTGATGGACATAAAAAACACTCCTTTCGCGGTTTTAAAAATGAAAAAGCCCGCTTCCCTTTGTAGAAAAAACGGGCTTTGGGAACCGAAAAGCGGTTATTAAAACGGCAAGTCGTCTTCGTTGAAAGGAATTTCGTCCCCGGTTAAGTCATCTTCAGGTGCATGTTCACTGGCCTGCTTCTTACCATACTGGGGCTCTTCCTCCGGCCACGGCGGGGGCTCTATACCCTTTCCTTTCCCGTCGGGCATGAATATCACCCGCTGGCAGATAACCTCCGCAGCCTTACGCCGCACCCCCTGGCTGTCGTCATAGCTACGGATCTGCAGGCGCCCCTCCACGGCCACGAGCCGACCTTTACCCAGATACTTCCGGACGTTTTCGGCCTGCTCCCGCCAGACCAGGCAGTCAATAAAATCCGCCTGTCTTTCAGCTTCGCTGTTTGCAGGGCGGTCCACCGCCAGGGTAAACCGGCAGACGGGTATTCCCTGGGGAGTATACCGGAGTTCAGGATCACGCACAAAACGGCCGATCAAAATTACTTTGTTTAACATTTTCTCGCTCCTCTCAATTTTTTGTTTCTTAAAAATAATAAATCCCGGTTACATGAACAACCGGGTTTTGGACCTGGATATCATACTTCTTTTTAATTAATTTGTAGCGCGCTCCGTGTGACGGTTTACCGGCTGGTATCGTCCCGTGAGGTGATGCAGTTTCTGGAGATATACCAGGTTAAGGCGCCTGGCGGCCTGGTATTTTTGGGCCATGTGTATAAGCGCATCATACAATGCAACATTCAGCTCAAATAACTGCTTGATATCCAGAAGTTTTTCTTTTTCCTCTAAAGCAGCAAGTTCAGCTTTGAGACGGGCGTTTTCCGCCCCAAGGAACTCTAGCTCATCCTGAAAGGGCTCATTTGAACTGCTGGCCACTTCGTGCAGGACGGCATCTTTTTGAGGGATTTCCTGAAGCGCCCTGCAGACTGTGACCTCTTCCCCCACCATCAATTTCCTGTTCCGGATCTGCATTTATCCTCCTTTCCACACCCGCCGGCCAGGCAGCCAGCGAGTGACCGCCGTTTTCCCCCGGCGAAAGGAAGATTAAAAAAGCCCGCAGGTTGTCTCGTGCGGGGTTTTGGGACCGAAGAGTTTAAAAAGGCTTACAAATTGTCGGTAGATGTTTAAAAGATCTTCAGGTTGAACTTTACCAATTTTGATAGCAGATTTGATATGCACCCCATACGGCCGTGATAGCCAAACTTTCGAGGGAAAACTTTAGACCTGCCTCTTGCCAGTTGATTATCTGATATTCGTGTTCTCGCGTTATTCTCTTTGAAGATATGCTCAATACAATAATTTGACCGGCAGCAAGCAAGTTTTCTCTGCTTATAACTACTGCCGGCCTGATTTTTGAAACCAGTTTCTTCGTCCGCCCACGGAAACGGAATCAGAACGACGTCACCGAAGTTGACGGTACATTTCTTCATATACCCGGTCAACCTCCCTGTTGTCCCAATCGTCCCAAATTTCCTCTTCGTAGGATTTTTCCTTTTTTACCAGGTCCGGTAACTTAGAAATATTCCGGATTATTTCGTCTGCGGTCATATCAACCACCCCTGATACCATTATAATACTTACACACCTGCCTTTCCTATAGCTTTCTTTCCTTGTCAGGTCCATAATTTTTTCTTGACTGACATGCGCAAACTCCCCTCATTTAACAGCGTGAACCAACAGATTGTAGAAAAGAGTCAAAACCCCGACCATAACTGCCACTTGACCCGCCCAGAAGAGAAACATCCATCTGGTGAGTTCTGCTCTTACGGAAGCGATTTCTTTGACAAGTTCTGTCTTTACTGAGGCAATGTCGGTTTTTATCTCAGAAC
>NZ_JBNATZ010000229.1:0-3991 GCF_049701015.1 Desulfofundulus sp. | reverse complement strand
GCCGCTACGTCGGCCGCCACCACTTCACCGATGAAGAGGGTATGGTCGCCAGCAGTATGCTGGGACACCACCCGGCATTCCAGGTTGGCCACACAGCCGGCCAGGCGGGGAACCTTGATTATTTTTGCTGGCTCCGTTTTTAAATTGAGATACGCAATCTTGTCCACGTCCCTACCCGAACGGGAGCCGCAGAAGGCGGATACCTCCTGTTGTTCGGCGTTTAGAACGCTGACCATAAACTCGCCCGTCCGGATAATCATGTCATGGGTAAATCGTCCTGGGGCAATGGAAACCATTACTAGCAGGGGATCATGGGAAACCTGGGAGATCCAGGCCACGGTCATTACGTTATGCTTATCATTTTCCTTTGCCCCAACCAGACATACGGGCCAGACCAGACTGCGCACGGCAGCAGTCAGGGATTCACTGCCCATATTACCTCACCTCCCAGGATAGTATTCGCAAAAAATGATATAATTCCTGCCTGCAGAGACTACCGCCGAGGCGGGTTGCAGTTTAAGGCACGGGTTCAGTCCCGTGCTTTTTATTTTTCCAGCATAGGACATCCCGGCAGTCTTGTAGAAATTTAGGGGAGGTGCAGGGATGAAAAAGACGAAAAAGAAAAAGATATCCGCAAATTATTCGGTTAAGGTAGTCTTTACCGGCACTGAAGAAGAGAGCCGGAAGGTCCTTGCTGAAGCCCGCCAGTATGTTTTTAGCAAAATAGTGGAAAAAATCCGCCATGAAAGAGGCGAATACTTGTGCTAGCAGTAATTTATGTCCGGGTAAGTACTGAAGATCAGGTGAGGCACGGCTATTCCCTGGACGCTCAGGAGGAAGCCTGCCGGAAAAAAGCGCAGGAACTGGGTGCGACACAGGTGGAAGTGTACCGTGATGAAGGCGTGACGGGGGAAATACTCGAACGTCCGGGGCTGCAGGCGGCGCTGGCGGCCGTAAACGGCGGTGCCGCGGTGTTTATCGTTTACGACCCCGACAGGCTTTCCCGGAAAGTGGAGCACCAGCTCCTGCTGGTGGATATGATAGAAAAGGCCGGGTGCCGCCTTGAGTTTGTGACGATGGAATGGCAGAACACTCCCGAGGGGCGGTTCTTTTACATCATGCGCAGTGCCGTAGCCGAACTGGAAAAAGAGAAAATTAAAGTCCGGAGCCGTCTGGGCAGGTTGAGGAAAGCCCGCCAGGGGCTCTTACCGTTCAATCCCCGCACTTACGGGTACCGGTACGTTGGGGACCGTTACGAAATAGACGAATTCCAGTCGTCCATATACCACCGCATGGTGGACATGGCAATCCAGGGGATGTCCACGGCTCAAATTGCAAGGCAGCTCAATGCGGAAAAAATTCCCTCTCCGAAAGGGAACTGGTGGCACAGGCAAACAGTGCGGCGTATCCTGCGCAGCCCGGTATACATGGGGACTCTCTATGTGAATCAGTACAACACGGAAGGACACAAAGCAGCCCGCCAGCGGGGTGAGAAGGCGACGCTTCGCCTGCGGCAAAGAGACGAGTGGATTCCCGTACCCGTCCCTCCCCTGATTGAACGCGGGAAGTGGGAACTCCTGCAGAAATCCCTGGATACCCGCAGGAAAGGGCCGGACGGCGGGAGGGTGTACCACTATTACCTCAGCCGGCTGCTCAAGTGCGGCTACTGCGGGTGCAGTCTTACCGGTGGTTACGGCCTGTCATCCACGCGGACGAATGTCTACAGGTACTATATGTGCACCAACGCCTGGCCTTCCGTACGGGTACAAAGGCGCAACCCGCCGGCGTGTCCCGGCAACAGGCACCGGGCCGACGTGATTGAGGAAGCGGTGTGGGCAAAAGTACGCGAATGGCTCAAGGACCCGGAAGCCATGATCCGCGATACAGGACGGGATGCTGGAACAGGACTGGCGGAAAAAGAAATCGCTCGTATTGAGAAACGCCTCAACCAGCTTGACCGCGAACGCGAACGGTCATTTGAAGCGTACCGGCGGGGTTTGGTTGACGTGGAAATGTTTGAGAGGGCCGTCCTGGACATCCAGAAGGAAAAAGAAGTCCTCAGCGGCAGACTTTCGGAACTTCAGGAAGCCATGCACGCGGCAGCCCCGTCCGAACAGGGCGTGGAATCGCTGTGCAGGCTGGCCTGCGAGGTGGTCGAACGGCTGGACGACCTCAGCTGGGAAGAGAGGGAAAAAATAATCCGGCTTCTGGTGCGCCGTATAACAGTCATGAACGGTGAACTTATAATCGAAGCCAGGATCCACGGTACGGAAATGAGTTGCGGTAGTGGAACAAACACGTTGGTCAGTATGGCAATCAGTCTTTCCCGCGGAGATTCAATAATCCTGCAGGCCATTACCCCTGCTGCATTGCACCCAAAAGCCATGCTCATGGTCAGTGCCTGCTTGCCGTGGGCACCTGCAATCCTGAATAACCTGTCAAGGTTGAAGGCCACCCGTGGTAAATATCCTAAGTCCTCCAGCAGGCTAAAAATGGGAAAAAAGATGGCCATGGGGGGCAACATTACGGATACGACCCATGCCACGGTCCGGTAAACGCCGGTAACTAGAAGTCCGTGCAGCCATGATGGGGCACCCACCCACAAGAAGACTTCCGTGAGCCGTTTTTCCCCCCAGAACAGGACCTTCGCCAGGAACTGGGAAGGATAATTGGCCCCTACCAGGGTTATCCAGAATGCGATCCCAAGGAGCAAAAACATGATGGGGAAACCCAGCCGGCGGGATGTGAGGATGTCATCAAGTTTATGGGTCCAGTCATGGTGGGGGCCGTTTCGAATAACCACCCTGGAAGCAATGGCTTCAGCTTCCCTGTATATGGTCTTTGCGATGCGATCCCGGGTTTCCGGTTTGCCAGGAAATTCGTTCATCCCGGGGGACTTAGCTTGAGACAGGGCAGTATTCATACCGTTCACGCAAAACACCCCATTCACTTACCCGGCAGTATTTCCTGAGATTTTCGAGGATGCTCACGTCGTTATCAATGATCCTTAATGCCAGCCAGCGAGTGTTAAGCAGTTCCCTGATTTCCGCGGGTATTTGCCGTTCCACCCGTGCAATGGCATCCTCGATGTCCGGATCGTAAACCACCCGGCGGGGGCTGGGAACTATTTTCCCCCGCGCTACGGCCTCAATCATGGTCTTTAGTTCAGAAAGTCCAAGACCGCTCCTGGCGGCCGTGGCGACCACGGGTACACCAAGTTCCCGGGCGAGGCAATCGGTATCAATGAAAATGTTTTTTCTGTATGCTTCGTCTATCAGGTTTACGCAAATAATTACTTTATTGGTAATTTCCATTACCTGTAAAGTCAGGTTTAAATTTCTTTCAAGACAGGTGGCGTCGGTAACCACTACTGTAGCGTCCGGACGGGCGAAACATAAAAAGTCCCGGGCTACCATTTCTTCAACTGAATTTGCCAGCAGGGAATATGTTCCCGGCAGGTCCACCAGGATATACTTTTGGCCACGGAGATGAAATGTGCCCTGTGCCTGGAGTACGGTCTTGCCCGGCCAGTTGCCCGTGTGCTGTTTCAGGCCTGTTAGAGCGTTAAAAATGGTGCTCTTGCCGGTATTGGGGTTACCGGCCAGGGCAATTACGGCGGTGCCGGCTTCCGGGTGGATGTTGAACATTGCGCGCAGTTCGGTTGAAAGGGACATAAAAACACCTCACTACCCGTGCTGGTCAAAAGTTTCTTCAGATGGCGGGGAATGGCTGTTGTACCGCGGCAGTTCACAAGGATGTTACCAGTACCTGGTCGGCTTCTTCCCGGCGCAGGGCAATCAGTGCTCCCCGGATGCGGTAAGCAGTTGGGTCGCCCAGCGGGCTGCGTCTTACCGCCTGCACCGGCGTGTCGGGAACCAGCCCAAGGTCCAGCAGCCGGTATCTGGTCATGCCCCGCGCACTTAAAGATAACACCCGCCCCCATTGTCCAATGGGCAGTTCGGACAGCGGTATAGCTTTCATTCCGGCGTTC
>NZ_JBNATZ010000228.1:0-4022 GCF_049701015.1 Desulfofundulus sp. | reverse complement strand
GGTAACCATGCGCCGGGAGAAGTTTGAGGCCTTTTGCCTCATGATTCAGAAATGAGAAATGAAAAATTAGTGCCCCGGGGGTTCAAGGTATGACTCCCGGGGCATTTAACTTTCAGGTTCAGGTTGATGATCACGAAAGGCTCCCACTGGCCAGAATCAATATAACCAGAAGAATTATCCCCAGCCCCAGACTCCAGCCGATAAGTTTTTTCTCCGCCGGCATGAGCTCTACATACTGCTCTTCTTCAGGAATCGGCTTTTGTAATGCAGGTTCCGGAGATACCCGAGGCCAGGGGCGCGGCCCATTCCGGCGTAAACCGGAAATACTTGCGGGAAATGTAGTAGACGATGGGCCAGTAAATAAGGTAGGCCTCCACAATGGCACAGAAGCCCCGGAAAAGCACCGTCCCGGCAAGGCCGATGGATTCAGAGGCCTTGATGCCGATGGTGGCACCAAGAATGACGATGGCTGTTTTGATGAACCACTCCGGCCTAGCTGCTTCCTGCAGAAAACGGGTTACTCCGGGGAACAGGTTCGCCAGAATGAGACCCACCAGCAGGGCAACAATAAATCCGGCTTCGCCGGTAAGACTTAGAGACCAGGGAATTTTGAACTTGGCCAGCACATCGGGAGTGGCGGCGATATATGCATAATTACCACATATCCAGCAAGCATAAGTCACCCAGAAGATGATAGTGAACCCGGCCATAAACCTTTTCAAATCCCAGCCCATAGTGGCAGCACCAATGGTGGTTACAGCCAGCATAAAGACGTAGGTCAACAGCAGGGAGAGAATCCCCGGCATGCCCTTGTACGCATCGGATACGGGAGTCAGAGCTTTGGAAAGATCAGTCCAGATGTTGGTTTTTACTACCCAGCCCAGCAGGTCCATTCCAGCCAGCTTACCCAGACCAAGCAAAAAAATAAACAGACCCAGCCAGACAGCCCACCAGTCTTCACTTTTCAACAGGGATGACCGCTGCGTGGAAGACATGTTTTCCCCCCTCCTTTTAGCTCATTGTGTTTTGTGGTTGTACCGTTTTATGGCTTGATAATTTTAGATGAGACATCACCTCCTGGTTCTGCTCATCATCTCGCCGGCCGGCATCCTGGTGCTGGCCAGACTACCGGGGTTTGCGGAACCGGCGAATATTTTATGGTAATCTTCATTGCTAATGATAAGACCTGTGATCTGGTTCTACAACCATAAGTACGTAAAATTACCGGTTTCTTTCCTGAATAACGGCTTTCCAGAACAAAAACAGCCACGGCTATCTCTCGGGCGTTTGGTCCTTTATCCTCCTGAATGAATTCACGGAACCCGGGATTTTCACCCATAAATTCGTAATTACGGAGCCTTATATGTTTATACCATGGTGTCTTTAAGGTACATTTCGAGTCTGAAAACCGTGATTTTAAACCCCGGTCATTGCCGGGTCCGGTTGGCAAGCCTATAATATGGGAGTAAAAGCGGCAACCTGTGAAATCCTGGAGAGCATGTGGAAGCAACAGGTTGAGATGCTGTACATACAATAACTTAAATGCAGGTATACCCGGTTTTAGACCTGAACAGGGAGGTGGTTTGTTGCGGTTTGTAATTATCGGCAACAGCGCGGCAGGGGTCGCGGCCGTGGAGACCCTGCGCTGCCTGGGCGGTTACCAGCACCACATTACCGTGGTGAGCGATGAGCCCACGGGGGCCTATTCCCGCTGCCTGCTGCCGGATTTAGTGGCGGGCAAGAGTACAGAAAATTCCATCAGGTTGCGGCCGGCGGAGTTTTACCGGCGGCTGGGGGTTGAGCTGCTGGCCGGGGTGGCTGTGGTGGCTCTGCGCCCACATGAGAAAAAGGTGGTTCTGGCTGACGGCCGGGAACTGGCCTACGACCGCCTGCTGGTAGCCACCGGGGCCAGCCCGGTGCTCCCGGCGGTGCCGGGGGTTGAGGTGGAGGGGGTTTGTACCCTGCGCAGCCTGCGCGATGCCCGGCGGCTGTCCGCCCTGGTCCCGCAGGTTTCCGGGGCGGTGGTGGTGGGCGGCGGGCTGGTGGGGCTGAAGGCTGCCTGGGCTCTGAAACAGGCCGGTCTTGAGAAAGTTACCGTTGTGGTGACCAGCCCGCGATTACTCATCCGGCAGCTGGATGAAAGGGCGGCGGCCATGGTGGAGCGGGAACTGGTCAATGCAGGGGTCGATTTTATCTACAACGCCCGGGTAAAGGCTTTTATAGCCGGACCACAGGGCCGCCTGACAGGGGTGGAGCTGGAAGACGGCCGGGAACTGCCCGCGGGGCTGGCTGTGGTGGGCAAGGGTGTACGCCCGAACAGCAGTCTGGTGGAGGAGGCGGGCGGCGAGGTGGGGCGGGGTGTTGTGGTTGACGGCTACATGCGCACTTCCCTGGAAGATGTTTATGCGGCGGGGGACTGTATCCAGGTAACCGACCGGTTGACAGGCCAGAAGGTCAACTCGGCCCTGTGGACGCTGGCCTTCGAGCAGGGGCGTTACGCGGCGGCCAATATGCTGGGCGTAGCCCGTCCCTACCCGGCACCCCTCACCAGGTTGAACAGCGCCCGCTTTGGTGGGGTGGACGTGGTTTCGGTGGGGAACCTGGAGGGTGAGGAGGTACTGGTCCAATATGATCCCTTGAGCCGTACCTACCGGCGGCTGGTCTTTGATGGCGAGCGCCTGGCAGGGTACATCCTGGCCGGAAAAGTGGACGGCGCGGGGGTGTACACAGCCCTGGTGAAATCGGGCCGCCCGGCGTGGAGTTACCGCCATTGCTTGCTTCAGGGGCAAGTGGGAAGCGTATCTTTAGAGGTGCTTTTGCGAGACAAAAATGATCTCAATCCGAACAGCTTTATAAATTAAGACCCGCCCGGGAATCCGGAAGAATTCCAAAAGCTTGGCGAAGGGAGAGGTATTCCATGAAGGATACCCGTTCAATTGACTCAACTTCACTTCAGATGCTTAAAGTGGCCCGTGAGGAAGGCCTGGAGACCGCCTGGGACCGTTACCAGGCGCAGCAGCCCCAGTGCGGCTTCGGCGAACTGGGGCTTTGCTGCCGGAACTGCAACATGGGCCCGTGTCGCATCGACCCCTTTGGAGACGGCCCGCAGAAAGGAGTCTGCGGGGCAACCGGTGATATTATCGTAGCGCGAAACCTGTTAAGGATGATTGCCGCCGGAGCGGCAGCACACTCGGACCACGGGCGGGACGTGGTGGAGACTTTGCTGGGGGTGGCGACTGGCAAAACAAAGGATTATGCCATTAAGGACGAAAGTAAGCTTAAGAAACTGGCAGCCGAATTTAACATTAAGACTGAAGGCAGGCCGGTTGAAGAAATAGCTGAAGAGCTGGCTGAAGCAGCGCTGGAGGAGTTTGGCACCAGGAAAGGTTACCTGCAGGCCATCGACCGGGTCCCTCCAAAACGCAAAGGAATATGGGAAAAGCTGGGCATTATCCCCCGCGGGATCGACCGGGAAGTGGTGGAAGCCATGCACCGCACACACTTTGGTGTGGACAACGACCCGGCCAATCTCATCCTGCACGGCCTGCGCTGCAGTCTCTCCGATGGTTGGGGCGGCTCTTTGCTGGCCACGGAATTTTCCGACGTTTTATTCGGCACTCCCCGCCCGGTAAGGGGCCGGAGCAACCTGGGCGTCCTCAGTAAAGAGGCGGTAAATATTCTCGTACACGGCCACGAGCCCATCCTGTCGGAAATGCTGGTGGAAGCGGCAAAAGAACCCGGATTAATTTCCGCCGCCAGGGCGGCGGGAGCAAGCGGGATCAACCTGGTGGGCATGTGCTGTACCGGCAACGAAATTCTCATGCGCCACGGCGTTCCAGTGGCCGGCAACTTTCTTCAGCAGGAGCTGGCGGTAATTACGGGCGCCCTGGAGGCGGTTGTGGTTGACGTGCAGTGCATCATGCCTGCCCTTGGCCAGCTGGCCGCCTGCTACCACACGAAGTTTATTTCAACTTCGCTCAAGGCAAAATTCCCCGGAGCCATTCATATACCGTTTGATGAAC
>NZ_JBNATZ010000227.1:0-4046 GCF_049701015.1 Desulfofundulus sp. | reverse complement strand
TTTTCCGCGCCCCAGGCGGGCCGGAGAACCTCAAACCGGTTTTCTGGAAGGCTATAAAAAACAACGGTTATTATTCAATTGGCTGGAATGTAGTGGGTGGGGATGACAACCCCCGGGGCGTGACACCCGGGCAAGTGTACAACAATGTGCTCAACGGGTTGAATAAGGTGGAGAAACTGCACATAACGCCCATCATCATGCTTCACGACGGAACGCAACTGAATACCTTGAAGGCGTCACCCAATACAACCCTGGGACATTACATCGAGAACCGGGAAGCCGTAATCAAAGCTTTACCGAAGATCATTGAATTGCTGAAATCCAGAGGCTATACCTTTGCCATTGTAGATGAAAAAAATATTCCGGCGGCATGGTAAAGAAAAATGTAAGGAAGAGGTTGCCCCCGCACCAGAATACTTGTTTCACCAGACAGAAAACAGCCGGGATAAGCACCGACAAAAAAAGTGGCCGGCAGGCCACCTTTTATTGTTCCATTTGTTTTGCCAGAAAGCCAGCAGCCGTTTCAGCCAGCTTCAACTCCAGTTCGCCCATTTTGACGTCCGGCTCCCTGGAGGCCAGGATCACCGCTCCAATGGGATCACCTTCGGCGATGATGGGAGCGATAACCTCGGCTGAATACTTGCATTCCCCTTCTTCCGCAGTCAGGCATTCCTTGCAGTAGGGTGTTTCCCCGGGATTATTGATGATCACTGCCTTGCGCTCTTCCATCACTTTTTCCACGGCCGCACCAATAGGTTTATTCAGGTATTCTTTTTTGGGCGCTCCGGCAACGGCAATAATGGTATCCCGGTCGGCAATACAGGCTATGTGCCCCAGAGCCTCATGCAGGGAATCGGCATATTCTTTGGCAAAGTCACCCAGCTCGCCAATGGGCGAGTATTTTTTTAAGATTACCTCGCCTTCCCTGTCTACAAAAATTTCCAGAGGGTCCCCTTCACGGATGCGAAGCGTCCTTCTGATTTCCTTGGGAATTACTACTCTTCCTAGATCGTCAATGCGGCGAACAATGCCCGTTGCTTTCATGGTCACCCTTCCCTCCCTTTTTGCGATCTGGCACGATTGAACTTTCCAGTGATAGTATATAACAGGAGGTAAGGACTTATTCATTTTTTTCCAATGTAAAACAAATATTTTTCATTTTTGTGGACAACGGCTTTTTTTCTCGTTTTCGCTATAAAATGCTCTTTATCATAATCTACTGAAAATTACTTCGCCATATTTTGTCAGAAAAACAGCAAAATAATAATCACGAGGACAGCCGCAATAGAAAGGGCCAGGTAATCCTCCAGCCTCTCCGTAACAAACACGGAGTAAAGTTCTCCTTCATCCTCCTCCGGAAAATGTCCGTTTTTATCCTCATAAAGCAACAATCGTCCACCCCCTCTTGTTCCTTTCAGGGCTTATGCGGCACAAACAAAAGTACAACAACCAGGGCCAGCAGGGCCTTTAAAAAAGCGGCCACTGTACCCACAACAAGCGGCTTGCTCCCCGCCCGCCTCAATTCGACCAGAGATATACGCATCCCCTGGCCGGCGAGACCGATAGCAAAAAACCAGCTGTACAGGTGCCGGATGATGGTGAGTTCCCTGGAAGGAGGAGAAGTGGGCCCCAGAAGGCCAAAGGAAGTAAGAAAAACCATGGCCAGGAAGCCCAGCACAAAAACGGGAAACCTGCTCCAAAGGCCGGTATTGATATTCACTTCTTCTTCCGGCGTGAAGTGGCGGCTGGCATACAGAGCCAGGAAGAGGACCACAAAAGGCAGGAAAATTACCCGCGTCAGGTTGTAGATTTCCCCGGTTTTCAGGCTTTCCGAAGGATGGGTGACCGTACCGGGGTCAAAAGTGAGGCATACCGCCAGAACCTGACCGGAATTCATTATGCCCGTGCCTGCCCAGACACCGAACTGGTGTGGAGTCAAACCCAGCAGTGTCCCGACCACCGGAAAAACAAAAAGGTTAACCAATCCGAAGAACAAAATAGTGGCAATGGAATAAACCACGTCGGTATTTTTTGCCCGCACTGCCGGAGCAGTGGCCAGAATAGCCGAAACACCGCATACCGCCGTCCCTGCCGCCAGGGTGGCGGCACCGGCCGGGTCCATACCCACCCTGTTTCCCAACCAGATGGTAAATAACAGCATGAGCAGAATAAAGCTGACGATAATGATGACAGCCGTGCTGCCCAGCCTGGCCAGGTCCGCAACGCTGTATAACGAACCCAGCAAGATAACGCCTATTTTAATGAACAGGCTGGAAGTTTGAATACCCGGTGCCGCCCAGCGGGGAATCCCCAGGAGATTCCCCACCAGCATGCCCAGGACAATTGAAATGAGGATGTGGTTCAGGTGGAGAATATCAATAAAGAGCCTCCTGGCCAGGGGACCGGTGGCGAGAAGATTTTCCAATCCCGGCCACCAGGGTAATCCCAAATCAACCCCTCCCCGGGCCAGAAAGGCAATCATACACATGAGGAAAATCCCGGGAAAAGTTTTTAATAAAAAGGATGCCTTCAAAGCCGGGACCCCACCTTAAAAAACGTATCTGAAATAAAATTTTATCAAAAAAGAGGCCTTAAAAAAAGCCCCCCTCCTCGAGGACATCGAGTGGGGGTTTCGCTGTTTATATTATCACCCTGCAGTTTGTGAACATATAACTCCAGTTTACTGAAGGAACCGGTGAACCGTACTTTTCTGCCCGGGTATGTTGACAGGGATGTTTAATGGTGATGGTTAGCTCTCCCTTTATCCATGCATAAAATCCTGCACGTTGCTCAATACGCGGTTTAAAACATCGAACCGCCGCCGCCCGCTGTAGCCGTCCACCTCGTCATAGACCAGGGCCCCGGTGGGACAGGCGCGTACACAGGCCGGTATCCCGGTTTCACCGCGGCACTCCAGATCGCACTTCAGGGCCATGGTACCCCGGGCATCGCTACGGATTACACCATACGGGCAGACCATCACGCACATCCAGCAGGCAGTACACTGCTGTTCCCCACCCACATTGGTCACCGTGCCGTCCTCCCGACGGTGCATCGCTCCCGCAATGCAGGCGTCAATGCAAGGGGCGTCCAGGCAGTGCCGGCAGTTGAGAGGGGCCTTGTATCCACCCACCTGGTGGACAAAAATGCGGGCGCGGGGTTTTTCGCCATTTGAGACGGCAGCCAGGAGGCTGCCCGCACTGGAGTGGGCCACGGCACAGGCCAGCTGGCAGGAACGGCAGCCCAGGCAGCGGTCAAAACGGATTAAAACTTCTTTCGGCATTCTCCCCACCCCCCCCTAAATGCCCAGAGCGGCCCGTTTATCATCAATATGCGCGATGATTAACTCAGCTGCCCTGAAGGGGTCGGTTTCCACCGCAAAATAGCCACCAACCAGGTCTTTCGCCTGCCTGGTGAGCAAATCCGCCACCACACTGCTCCCCAGTACGGGAGGTACAGTGCCCAGAACGGTGAAGATCCCGGAAGCAACCACATAGGCGCCGATGCTCACCGCCTTTTCCGACATCCACTCGGGCGCTGCCCCGGCTACCGGCAGGTCGGCAATATCCACACCGAGCTCTCTGGCAATGGCCGCTGCCACCACCAGGATCCGGCTGATATCCACACAGGAACCCATGTGCAAAACGGGCGGGATACCCAGTGTGCGGCAGACACCGGCCAGGCCCGGCCCGGCAAGCTCCGCCGCTTCCGGCAGAAGGAGTCCGGCCTTGGCGCTGGCAATGGCCGCGCAGCCGGTTTCGACCACCAGCACGTCCCGGGCGATCAGGGCTTTCGCCATGTTTACATGGTTGTAATCCTGGGTGACTTTCGGGTTATTGCAGCCCACCAGAGCGGCAATTCCCCTGATTGATTTGTTTTTAATCGCCCCGACGAGCGGTGCCAGGGAACCTCCCAGCGCACCTAAAATAGCTTCCACGCTGAAACCAGCCACATATTCGCTGGTTTCTTGAGGAATGAAAACGCGGTTTTTGTCCCGGTTGGGGTAATTTTCGATGGCCTGGCGGATAATCTCGCGGGCGGTTTCA
>NZ_JBNATZ010000226.1:0-4048 GCF_049701015.1 Desulfofundulus sp. | reverse complement strand
CACGGGAATTTTCGCCGGCACAAGAAGGCGCCCTGGAGCTGATAAACCGCGTGATCAATTATATCCGGTTGGGGCAGAGAGTATGGCCCGCACTCAAGTTTCTGCTGAAACATGCTGAACTCCGCCGGCTCGAATGGCGAACCATCATAGGCCTGTTCGACGCAGCCTGTACCGGTATAGCGGCAGGAGGGCTTTGGTCCATTAAAGGAATGGTTTTGACTGCCCTTTACCGATTGGTTAACAGAAAATCCGCTCTACCCGAAGTAGCCGTGGTCCCTTACTTCACCGGTTCATCCTTCGGGCTTTTGATTCACTGCATATTTACCATCCGGTTGGGCCATATTATGGTTACAGCCATGAAGCTGGCTTTCGTGTTCATCCGCAACGGTTTGAGGAAGGCCTTGCCTTTTACGAGACTCCTCAAGGGGTGATATACACATGCCGGAACATCCAATTGAAAGTTTAATGAAGACGGCTATGGAAAGTATCAAGGAAATGGTCAATGTGAACGTGGTGGTGGGCGACCCCGTGGAAACAGCAGATGGAACAGTAATCATACCTATCTCCCGGGTGGCCTGTGGCTTCGGTGCCGGGGGTGGGGAACTGGAAGCCCAGGGTCGGCAGGCTCAGGACGGGGAGCAATTGCCGTTTTTCGGCGGGGGCAGCGGGGCAGGGGTGTCCGTCCAACCGGTGGGATTTCTGGTGGTGGGACAGGGTCAGGTACGCCTTCTCCCTGTGGATGGCAATACTGTAGTCGACCGCCTTATAGACCTGGCTCCCCAGCTTGTTTCCCAGATACAATCCCTCTTCAAGGGGGAGAATGACCGGAACAAGGTGGTTGTGTGTCCTCCACCACCACCTCCCGGGGCAACCATTCCACCAATGTGATAAAGCCCTGACCGGAAAAAGCCGGAGAATGTGGAAATTGTTCAGTTCAGAAGAAGGTCCGTCGGGGAAAGGCGGACTTTTTTTACTTCCCTCGCTCTTATGGTTCTGAGCGATGACCTTTCTCTCACCTTCAGAATATACTGGCAAAAAAGAACAGAAAGAGGGGGTGCGGGAAATGGTTATCGTCGTCGGCGGCGGTTGGGCAGGGTGTGCGGCAGCCTTTGCTGCAGCTCAGGCGGGAGCAAGGGTCATCCTGCTTGAGAAGACCGATATGCTCCTGGGTACCGGCCTGGTGGGCGGCATAATGCGCAACAACGGGCGTTTTACGGCCCTGGAGGAAGTGTGGGCGATGGGGGCCGGTGACTTCCTGCGGCATATCGAGGGTGTGGCCAGGCACCGCTGGCTGGACTTTCCCGGGCATCGTCACGCCACCCTTTACGATGTGACCAGGATCGAACCGGTCATACGCCAGGCTCTTTTGGACATAGGCGTTGACCTTCAATTACAACAAAGAGTGGTAGGGGTCTTTAAAAAAGGGAGCCTTATCACTGAGGTTTACACGGCTCAGGGAAACAGCTTCCGCGGGGATGTGTTCATTGATACCACGGGAACTGCCGGCCCGATCAAGAATTGTTCCCGCTACGGCACCGGTTGCGCCATGTGCATATTACGCTGTCCCGCCTTTGGCCCGAGGGTAAGTCTGACAGCCAAAGCGGGTATTGAAGAAATAAAAGCCGGAGATGGCTTTCCTCATTTTGAAGCCATGAGCGGGTCCTGTAAACTGGACAAGAAATCCCTGGCTCCCTGGCTGGTAGAAAAATTGGAGAGGGAGGGGAAGGTGGTGCTCCCCCTGCCCGAATACCTCCAGAAACATGACTTGCTGGCACGAAAAGCATGTCAGCAGTATAACCTGGAAGAGTTTGCCCGCAATCTGGTTTTGCTCGATACAGGTCACGCCAAGCTGATGACACCCTATTTCCCCCTGGAAATATTAAGGAATCTGGAAGGTTTTCAACAGGCCCGCTACGCCGATCCCTATTCCGGCAGCAAAGGCAACTCCATCCGCTTTATGGCTATAGCTCCCTGTAATGATGCCCTGCAGGTGGATGGTGTGGAAAATCTCTTCTGTGCGGGTGAAAAGACCGGCCTGCTGGTAGGACATACCGAAGCCATTGCCACCGGCTTTCTGGCCGGCCACAATGCGGTCCGTTATCTTGCGGGCAAAAAACCCCTCGTCCTTCCCGACGACCTGGCTACCGGGGACATCATCGCTTTTATGCACAGGGAAATGAAAACTCACGAGGGTCTGAAGAAAAAATATACTTTTTCCGGGTCGGTCTACTTTCAGCGCATGCAGGAGCGAGGGTTGTACACCACTGATGTCCAGACAATCCGTCAAAGGGTGGCCCGGCTGGGATTACTCGATATTTATAAGGAGAAACTTTTGCGGTAGATTATACCATTGCAGGGAAATATTAACCTCGACGGTTCTAATCCCCTGCTCCCCCACATAAAACTGAAAATATAAAAGTATAAAGGCAGTGTTTTTCGGGGGTGGCAGAATTGGTCAACTATATCTGGCTGGGCATGATTGTCTTTGGTATTCTGGTGGCCGGGGCCAACGGGCATGTGGAGGTGGTGACCAGGGCAGCCCTTGAAGGAGCGGATAAAGCGGTCAAAACCTCTTTAAACCTTATTGCCATCATCTCATTCTGGCTGGGCATTATGAAGCTTGCCGAGGCTGCCGGGCTGGTACGTGCCCTGGCCCGCCTGGTCAGGCCTGTAACCCGGTTTCTTTTTCCCGACGTTCCGGCCAACCATCCTGCTATGGGTGCCATCATTATGAACCTGAGCGCCAACATCCTGGGCCTGGGGAATGCCGCCACTCCCATGGGTTTGATTGCCATGCAGGAATTGCAGAAATTAAACAAGGGCGATCCGAGAACTGCCACAAGCGCCATGTGTACCTTCCTGGCGCTCAACACTTCCTGTATTACCCTCATTCCCACTACCATCATCGGCATTCGGGTGATGTATGGCTCTACTGATCCTACGGCTATTGTAGGGACAACCATCTTTGCCACCACCTGTGGGATGACCGTAGCCATAATTGTAGACCGGATCCTGCGTACTTTCTACGGTCGCCAGGGGTGATTCGCCGTGTATGAGCTTATTAACGAAATCTCCCGCTGGGCTATTCCCCTCACCCTGCTCCTGGTACCCCTGTTCGCCATGTTAAGGGGGGTTCCCGTCTTTGAAATCTTTGTTGAAGGAGCGGCGGAAGGTTTTACCACAGCCATTAAAACCATTCCTTATCTCGTAGCCATGCTGGTGGCCATCAGTATTTTCAGGGCTTCCGGTGCCATGGAAGTCCTGGTACGCGTACTTTCCCCCATCCTCAACCCTTTGGGATTTCCTCCCGAAGTGTTACCTCATGCGGTAATGCGACCCCTCTCCGGCGGTGCAGCCCTGGGTATTGCCACAGACCTTATCGCCACCCACGGGCCGGACAGTTTTATCGGCCGCCTGGTTTCCACCATGCAGGGAAGTACTGATACCACTTTTTACGTTTTAACACTTTATTTTGGTTCTGTAGGCATATCACGCTACCGTTACGCCATTATTTCCGGCCTGGCGGCAGATTTCACCAGCCTTGTTGCTTCGGTATTCATTGTCAATCAACTCTTCAGGTGAAAAGAGAAGCATCGGGAATTCGGCCGGTGAATCTTCCGTCCCGTTCTGTGGTAAAATGCTCCTGGGGTGATATCCATGGAGCGCCTTCAGAAAGTAATGGCCCGGGCCGGAGTGGCTTCACGAAGGCACTGTGAAGAACTGATTGCCGCCGGCCTGGTTAAAGTAAATGGCCGGGTGGTCACCCGGCTGGGAACCCGGGTGGACCCCGAAAAGGATACCATTGAAGTGGCCGGACGCGTTCTGCCCCGCCAGCCGCAAGAAAAAGTTTACATTTTATTAAACAAACCCCGGGGGTACGTAACTACGGTCAAAGATCCCCAGGGCAGACCCAAGGTAATGGATCTGTTGCGGGGAATAAAGCTACGGGTATATCCTGTGGGGCGTCTTGATTATGATAGCGAAGGGATGCTTTTGCTTACCAATGACGGGGAACTGGCCTTCGCCCTCACCCATCCCAGGCACCGGG
>NZ_JBNATZ010000225.1:0-4093 GCF_049701015.1 Desulfofundulus sp. | reverse complement strand
GGAGGCGGGCGCTACGGGCTGTTTTAAGGCGGCAGAAGAAGCGGCCAGGCAACTGCACCGGTACATATATACCTGCCAGGGCCCGAATGAGGAACTGCTGGCCGGTCTTTACCACCGCTACTACCACAACGGTCTCAGGGTCTACTCGCCGCAAAATATAAAGGCCTGCGTGGAATTGCTGGTGCGCCGGGTCAAAGAGTCCGGACAAGATTATTGACAAGATTATTATGGAAAAAATTAATTGGCATAGGAGGTAATACTTATGAAGATCCAGTGGCTCGGTCACGCATGTTTTTTATTGACAACCGAAAGTAATACGCGCATTATTACAGACCCGTTCGACGAAACAATAGGTTACCCGCTCCCCCGTATTCCGGCCGACATCGTGACTGTCAGTCACCAGCACTTTGACCACAATGCCGTAGGTACGGTGCCCGGCAACCCGCGTGTGGTACAGGATGCCGGAGAGCACATCCTGGGTAACATCAAAATTACGGGCTACCATTCCTACCATGATAAGAAACAGGGTGCCCAGCGGGGTAAAAATATTATTTTTGTAGTGGAAACCGAAGGACTCCGGGTGTGCCATGTGGGCGATCTGGGTCACCTGCCGGATCAAGGCTTAATGGAAGCACTCGGCCGGATTGATGTTCTAATGATCCCGGTCGGGGGTTACTTCACTATTGACGCAGGAGAGGCGGCGGAACTGGTAAGGCAATTGTCACCAATTTATGTTCTGCCCATGCATTACAAGACTCCTTACATCAACCTCCCCATAGCACCGGTTACAGATTTTCTCAAAATGTTCCCTGCCTTTGATGAAAAGGAATTACTGGTGGTCAACCGGTATAATTTGCCGCGTCAAACTACAGTGGTAAAATTATCCTTACACGTGAAATGAGCCTGATTCAAGGATATTGTCCCGCATCTTAAAAGGGGGCACGAGCATGCTGATCATTGACCGGTTTGAAGGAGACTGGGCCGTCATCGAATTCGGTCGGAAGACCTTCAATATTCCCAAAGTCCTTATTCCCCCCGGCGCGCGGGAAGGGGACGTTATCAACATATACATAACCCTGGATAGAGAATCTACCGGCACCAGAGCCGAAACCGTCAAACGGCTGGCGGAGGAACTTTTTGAGGACTGAGGTGGTACACGGGTGAAGCGAATTGTCATTCTCGCCCTGATTCTCGCCTTACTCCTGGCCATCCTGGCAGGTTGCAGCAACTCCGGCCCAACCACCGGGACGGGGACAGCACCTCCCCCCGTTTCGCCGGAAGCTCCATCGGTCAACCGGGAGAACGACCTGCCTGGAAAAGTTCTGAAAGTCCACTTCCTCGACGTGGGACAGGCCGACTCAATCCTGGTCCAATTCCCAGATGGACGAAACATGCTGGTGGACGCCGGGAAAAACGACGACGGCCCGCGAGTGGTATCCTACCTGAAACGGCAGGGAATCGAAAAAATCGACTACCTGGTTGGGACACACCCCCACGAAGACCACATCGGAGGGATGGACAAGGTAATCAGGACTTTCGAGATCGGCAGAGTCTACATGCCCCGGGCGACCACTACAACCAGGTCGTTTAAGGACGTACTGCTCGCAGTAAAAAACAAAGGCCTTAAGATCAACACCGCCAGGGCCGGCGTCACCATACTCGACCAGGGAAACCTCAGGGCATATTTCGTCGCCCCCTGCAGCTCCGACTACGAAGACTTGAACGACTGGTCGGCCGTGACCAGAATAGAATACGGCGCTACGGCTTTCCTTTTAACCGGCGATGCCGGAGCCCGGTCGGAAGCTGAAATGCTCGCTTCCGGCGCCAACCTCAGAGCCGATGTGCTCAAAGTAGGACACCACGGCAGCCACCGTTCCACCACCACGGCTTTTTTGAAAGCAGTGGCTCCCGAGTACGCCGTAATCTCTGTCGGTAAAGATAACGACTACGGCCACCCGCATAGAGAAACCCTCGTCAGGCTGGCGGAGGCAGGTGTCAAGGTCTACCGGACCGACCGGGACGGCACGATAGTGTTCACGTCCGACGGGAAAAACATCACCGTGGAGAAGAAGGGCCGCAGGTGAACTGCGAAATGATTACCCTGCATCAGAATTAGTGTCACGATTGAAAAGGGAAAAGGCGTTTCAGGTCGAATAACTTCGATAACTAAAATATTAACTCAGGTGATGTATGCCATGAGAAGAAATCTCTTGTTCCTCGTTGTCCTGCTTGTTTTGGCCGGTACTGCAGCTGCGGGATGCGCCGGCAAAGTGACCACGGCACCGCAGGAAAACCGGAGTACCCTGCGCCTGGGCATGCTGCCTATTATCGACAACCTGCCCTTCTGGGTGGCCCAGCAGAAGGGTTATTTCAAGGCGGAAGGCTTAAATGTACAGTTGATCCCCTTCCCCAGCGCAGTGGAACGGGACAGCGCGTTTGCCGCCGGGCAGATTGACGCTGCCGTGGGCGACTTGCTTGCGGTGGCAGGTTTGAACAATGCCGGCACACCGGTCCGGGCGGTGTCCATCTGCATGGGCGTCAAGCCTGGGGAAAGCCGTTTCGCCATCCTTTCGGCACCCCGGTCCGATATCCGCAAACCGGCCCAGCTAAAAAACGTACCCATCGCCATTTCGACCAACTCCATCATCGAATACGTAACCGATCGTCTGCTGGAGGACCAGGGACTGGATAAAAAAGAAATCAAAAAAACTTCCATTCCCAAAATGCCCGTCCGGCTGGAAGCATTGTTAAACGGAAAGGTGCAGGCGGCCACTCTGCCCGACCCCCTGGCCACCCTGGCCCAAATCAAGGGGGCACACGTTGTAGCCAGCACAACAAACGACAACGTAGCCCAGACAGTGCTCATGGTACGTCGGGATACCATAGACAACAACCTGCCACAACTGCAAAAACTGATGCGTGCCTACTCCCGGGCAGTTAGCGATATCCAGGCCAATCCCTACGGCTATAACGACCTGCTGGCCAGAGAAGCCCGCGTACCGGCACCCGTGCTCAACTCATCCCCATACCGGCTGGCCGTTAACTTTTCAGCTCCACAGCTGCCCAAACGTAAGGACGTGCAGGACGTACTGCAGTGGATGCAGGAACATAAGTTGCTGACCAAACCATTGACTTACGACGATATGGTGGACACGAGAGTACTGGGGGAAAGTCCGAAGGCTTGAGGAGAAACGATCCCATGCAGCTAAGTGGTGCCACGGTAGATATAGCCGGCCTGAATGTCGTCTTCCATCAAGAACGGGAAACGGTCGAGGCTTTACGCGATGTATCCTTTCAGGTGGAGGCCGGTACCACCTGTGTCGTGATCGGCCCGTCCGGTTGCGGCAAGTCCACCCTGCTGTATGTACTGGCCGGCCTGCTCCAGCCGCAGAGCGGCCGGGTCCTGATCAATGGCCGGGAACCTCAGCCGGGTCGCAGGGAGACTTCACTCATCCTGCAGGATTACGGCCTGCTCCCCTGGAAAACGGTGTGGCAGAACACCGTACTGGGTCTGATCATCCGGCGTTCGCCGGCCGCTGAAATTCAGGCCGCCGGCGAACGTGTGCTCAAACAAATGGGCCTATGGGAACTCCGCCGCCGCTTTCCGGCCCAGTTGAGTGGCGGCCAGCGCCAGCGAGTGGCCATCGCACGTTCCGTGGTCACCCGTCCGGACCTGCTGTTGATGGACGAGCCCTTTTCCTCCCTGGACGCTCTTACCCGGGAATCCCTGCAGGAAAGCCTGCTGGATATTTTAAAGGACGGGGGAATTACCGTCATTCTGGTCACCCACAGCATCGAAGAAGCGGCTTACCTCGGTCAACGCATCGTTGTGCTTACATCCCGTCCCGGCCGGGTGGCTGCCGTGCTGGAAAACCCGGCCGCAGGGAGCAAGGACTACCGCAAAACAGAATCGTTCTACCGTTTATGCCGGGAACTGCGCCAGGCTCTGGAAGATGCCTGCCAAACAACGGGTACCTGCGGGCCCGTACCCCGGCCGGCGGGTACAGGCAATGAGTTCGCACCCAGGCGGGACGAGCATGTTCCAAACGAAAGAGGATAGAAACGAAGCCTCCCCGGTTTTACCCGGCTGACC
>NZ_JBNATZ010000224.1:0-4105 GCF_049701015.1 Desulfofundulus sp. | reverse complement strand
CCAGACGCTGGAAAAGGGGTTGAGCTACGGTTCCCAGATCATGGTGCTGGGAGATACCGGTGTGGGCAAATCCGTCCTGGCGGGAGAATTCATCAAGGAAGGACTCCGCTGCGGGGACACCTGCATCTACGTAGCATTTGACGAACCGCCACAGGTAATGCGCAGGCACCTTTTAAGCTTCAAGGTGGGTACCCGCATCTACGAGGAGCTCAACCGCCTGGTCTTTGTGGATGCCTATGAAGAGGAGGAAAGTTCCGAAAACTACTGCCTCTACGACCAGCGAAGCCTCGACAAGTATTTTGCCCTGGAAAAATCAATTATCCGGCAATTTTCCGGACAGCGGTTACGCCTGGTTGTGGACAGCCTGAGCACACTCATGACCAGCATGGAAAGCAACGACATTGTGGAATTTCACCGCAGCCGGCTGAAGTGGCTTAGAAGACAGGGTGTCCTTACCATGGACATTTTCGTCAGCGGAGTCCTGGCGGAACACTTAATTACTGTTACCAGCCACCTGTACAATGTCATCCTGAAAATGAACTTCAGCGGGTCCCCCACCCACCCGAGCCGGATGATACAGGTGGGCAAGCTTAAAAGCCAGCGTTTTGTGGCCCGGAGGTACCCTTTTACCATAGACCCCGTTTTTGGTATTCTGGTATTCACCAGCATGGAGGTAGGAACATGAGTGAGAATTTTGCCATTAAAGTCATCGGTTATATGTATTCAAGCATAATGGAAACCATGGACCATCTTCCCTTCAGCGGCCGCTACTGGATGGAAAAGATAATAGAGGGCACTGCTCTGCATGTCCTTAACGAGCACATCAATGAGTTAGAAATTACTTCATACACACCCGTCGATTTATGTGCCAGCTACTTAAAATTACTGGAAAAGAAAGAATTTCTTCAGGCATCGGATTATCAACTCCGGCAGGAAGGTCAAGAAGTCGAGATGAAGGTAAACTTATCCAGGTGTATGTACCGGGACTTTTGCATCCATGCACAGCACCAAGAATTTCCCCTCTACTGCATCCGGATGAATGCTCTGCGGAGCGTCCTGAAAAGCTTCCTGCACCTGGACTATACCTATTCCCTTGAAATTTCCCAAGAAGAAGATCTTTGTTCCGGCAGACTCTTTCCCAACCCCATCCCCCGAGGTGAGATTGTTATCCGGGAAGGACACATGTTGAAAATCGCCGGCGAACGGGCCATTTTAATGCCCATGGGCACTTACGCCTCCATCCTGGCATCTATCCGGGAACATGCACCCCACATACTGGTGCACGTGCTTTATGATGCCGGTTTCCGGTCCGGGCTCAGACTGGCGCGCAGAGTCAGAAAAATGTATCCCGAAGTCCCGGAGTGTCTGAATATCCTCCTGGACGAGCTGAAACAGCACGGCCTGGGCGAGATGGAACTGGTTTCCCTGGAAGCGGATGCAGGCAAGGCGATTATCCGCTGCCACGATTCCTTCCAGGTAGAATCCATAGGCAAATACGGGGAGCTTTACCGTACCCCCAGGGTGGTCTGCGATCTCCTCCGGGGAACTTTCGCTGCCTGTTTGACTGAACTGCTCGAACAGGAAATTTTTTGCGAGGAAGTTCAATGTAAATCCATGGGAGATCCCTGCTGCGAGTTCAGGACTCTGCCCCTGGAACCCCAGCTGTTGAGCAGGGGTGAGGAGGTTTGAAAAGACCTCCCGACGAACAGGTCGATCCAGTCCTGTTAAGTATGGTACGCATAGAAGTGCTTGCTTTTTTCCAGGCCAACCCCTATACAAGGGATACCATCGAAGGCCTGGCCAGGCGGCTACACCGGCCCCTTCCGGCGGTATCTCTGGCGGTATCCTCCCTGGCCGCCCTGGGTATACTTGTTGGCCATCAGGGTTCAGGTTCGGTCACTTACCGCCTGAAACATGGGGAGTCCATCGCCATTAATGCGGGGGAAAACACAGTAAAAGAGTGTTTCTCCAGCAACCGTCCAGTGAAGGCACATCGGAGCCAGGGTTGATGAAAGATTCTTTCTCTCAAGTAATAATCAAGGAAGCAGAAGAATTAAATGGTGAGCTCTTATTTAAGGAGGACAAAACCATGTTTTCCCCTGATTCCATCTGGGACAGCCTCCCCGCCGGGTTGCTCGTTATCGACCGCCAGGCCAGGATCAGAATTTTCAACCGCCAGCTGGCGAAGCGTACCGGCCTTCCAGCAGAACAAATGATAGGCAAGCGGTATCAGGAAATTTATCCTGGTTCCAAACAATCAAAACTTCTTGAGACTCTTCACACCGGTACAGCTTATGATCAGATCAGGGCAGAGGAGGTCCTCCCGGTACCACACAGAACAGGCTTTTCAACAGCAAGCTGCCGGCCCATAATCACGTCCAGCGGGTCAGTCGTCGGAGCGCTAGCCCTGTTTACCGAAAACGCCCACCTGAGGGAGATGCAGCAGGCGGTAATGAAAGCGGATAGACTGGCCATAATGGGCCAGCTGGCCGCACAAGTGGTGCATGAAGTAAAAAACCCTCTCACCACCGTCAAAGGTTTTCTGCAGTTGCTAAAAGAAAGCCGGAATTTATCCGGGCAGCAGGAATACCTGGACATCATGCTGGATGCTATAGACCACGCCAACCACATTATAACCGACTTTCTATACCTGGCCCGGCCTGGATGCTCATGCCGGAAAACCTATTCCCCGGAGAAATTGCTATCCGAAGTTTGTCTCTTGATGGAAAGCGAGGCTGCTCTGAGAAACATAACTCTCGCACACGTTATTTCTGAAGTGCTGCCCCCGGTATGGATTGATCCCGACCAGATGAAGCAAGTGCTGGTCAACATCATCAAAAACTCACTGGAAGCCATGCCCGAAGGTGGACAGGTTACCATTGAAACCAGCTGCCGTGCCGGGGAACTGTTAATCACCATCTCTGACACTGGAACAGGTATGGATCAACTTGTCCTGGAAAATATCTTTGAACCTTTCTTCACCACCAAAGCATCCGGCAGTGGCCTGGGCATGTTCATAGCCAAACAAATCATACATAATCACCATGGTGATATAAAAGTTGATAGTGTACCGGGAAAGGGTACCACCGTAACCATCAGCCTCCCCATACTCCACCGGAAAGGAGAAGTATCATGATTACCCTGACTTCCAATCAAATGATAGCCCTGGGACGCATGCTTTTCATACCCAGGGGCAATCTGCGTAAGGAGCAGCTTAAAATCGAAGCAAGCGGACCTTACCGCCTGCTGGAAAAAGACGAATATTTTATAATCCAGAACATGGACTGCTGTAAAGCCATCATGGTGACCGTACGGGCAGAAACGGATTAAGACCGGGAAATTCCCGGTCTTTTTTACCACCGCCCGTTCAGGAAGGGATTATACCTGGCTTCTTCACCGATAGTGGAAGCAGGTCCGTGACCGGGGAACACCCTTGTTTCCGGCGGGTAGCACAGGAGTTTTTCTTTAATCGATTTGATCAACTGCTCGTGGCTGCCCCCCGGAAAGTCGGAACGGCCCACCGAACCGGCAAAAAGGGTGTCCCCGGTAATCAGGCTGCCCCCAACTTCCAGGCATATCCCGCCCGGAGTGTGACCGGGAGTATGTATCACCCGCAGGGTCTGCTTGCCCACTGTAATGACATCCCCGTCTTCCAGAAGACGATCTGCCGGGGGGTAGCTGATGGATATGCCCATGTAGAGCGAAAGGTTGCTGCCGGCACTGGTCAGCATGTGGGCATCATCCCGGTGGATGAGCACCTCCGCCCCCGTGGCTTCTTTTACCTGACCCAGGGCACCTATGTGATCCACGTGGCCGTGGGTTAAAATAATATAGCGACATTTGAGGTTCAACTGTTCAAGGCGGCGCAGGATTCGCCCTCCCTCGGCCCCGGGATCCACCACAGCGGCTTCTCTGGTTTCCGGACAACCGATGATGTAACAGTTGGCTTCCATAGATCCCACGGGAAATCCCTCTAAAATCAACAAGCATACCTCCCTTTAATCAACCTGACTCACTAGAATTCCTTCTGGCTGTCCAGGAGCAGGGTTACCGGACCATCGTTGATGATTTCCACCTGCATATGGGCACCAAAGACGCCGGTAGC
>NZ_JBNATZ010000223.1:0-4133 GCF_049701015.1 Desulfofundulus sp. | reverse complement strand
TCCTACCCGGCCGTCACCCGGGACCTGTCACGCAGTCCCCGGGTAGCCAGGGCTACTTCCACTACCCGCCGGGCCAGGATCCGGGCCCGCTGCAGTCCCAGGGTATCCTCGCTGGCAGGATCCTGGGCACAGGCCCCTTGATGCCCGGCGTCATCCTCCAGGTAGCCGTCCCCCACCACAGTCATTCCCTGGCAAAGCATCATGTCATGCATAGCCCGCAGGGCAGTTTCCTGCCCGCCAAAGCGGGCACCACCCACGGTCAAGGCCCCTCCAACAACATTCAAGAGAGCCTTCTCCCGGCGCAAAACACGGGTACGGTCCCAAAAAGACTTCAGGTGAGATGATACGGTACTGAAATATACGGGGCTACCCATAATAATGCCATCAGATCTGCGCATTAAATTGAAGACATCTTCCAAACGGGTCCCGGCAAAACACTTCCCGGAACAGGGCTCGGAGCAGACAGTGCAGTAAGGTACCTTTAATTCCGCCAGCAACTCGGATACCTGACAGAAAACAAACTGTGCACCTGCCGCTTCCACTACTTCCCTGGTGGCCAGCAACATCTGAGCAGTACTCCCCGACCGGCGGGGGCTGCCGTTAATAGCCACAACCAGCATATTCATACCCTCTCTTTAAGGACTTAAACTAAATTATGACCCCAAATTTACATCTTATTAAGTTAGACTTTGAAAATCTGATTCCCTTCTTTGAGATTTTTTTAAAAATTATGCCTTGCTAAGCGAATTTAGACCTTTAGCGAGCTTTTCAGACGAATTTGACCCCTCAAGGCGTATATCGGGCCGGTGCGGGTAAGCTCGCTCTGCATTAAATCTAAAGAAGCAACTTGAACCGTCCCAAGGTGGGCACAGCTATCTCCAAGTTCACGCACCCGCACCATAAGCTCCTGCGTCCCCCGGGTGGAACGTAATCTGGCCAGCGTTAAATGGGGAGAAAAAGGACGATCCGGTAAAGGAATCCCGAAAGGCACCATCGCCTCGCCCACCAGACGGTAGATATCCCGCAACCGGTTCACTCCACCGGTAACACCGGCCCAGAGAATCCGGGGGCGGCGGGGATCCGGAAAAACGCCCAGGCCACCCAACTGTACGGCAAAAGTCTTTTGGGCAAACAGGACCTCTTGAGCAGCAGAAATTAAGGCATTAAGAAGTGAGACCTCCACTTCCCCCAGAAAGTGCACGGTCAAGTGCAGGTTTTCCTTTCCCACCCACCTGGCATCGGCCCCGACCTCCTGCAACTGTCTTTGAAGTCCCCAGAGCCGCTCTTTTATAGATTCGGGAAGGTTTATAGCCCAGAAAAGACGCAAGGTTTTACCCATCTTCAATCCTCTTTCCCGCCTTGATACGCGCCTAAAATATGCATGAAAGCTTCCACCACCCGGGGGTCGAACTGGCCCCCGGCATGCCGTTTCAATTCGCTGATAGCCACTGGGACCGGCAGTGCCTTGCGATAGCTCCGGTCCGAAGTCATCGCGTCAAAAGCGTCGGCCACAGCCAGGATGCGGCTGAGCAGAGGGATTTCTTCACCCCGCAGCCCTCGCGGGTAACCCCGGCCATCATAACGTTCATGGTGGGCAAGCACTACCGGTACCACATGCTCCAACCAGCTGATATGGGATAAAATAGTGGCTCCCTTTTCCGGGTGACGGGTAATCTGTTCAAACTCCTCCTCTGTCAGTGCCCCCGGCTTGTTGAGGACATTTTCCGGCACGCCGATTTTACCAACGTCATGCACGATACCGCATATGTAAGCCAGATCGACCTCTTTTTCACTTAACCCGAGGGCCTCCGCTATCAGACGGGCATACTCCGCTACCTTCTCACTGTGACCCATGGTGTATTGATCCCGGGCACCTATAGCCTCGGCGAAGGCATAGATGGTTTCAAACTGCTCGGAGACCGTGGTCAGGCGGTTCATAACCGTTGCCTTTAACAGCCTCCGGTCCCGGAGGAAATTATGGTAGATGGCACAGGCTCCCACCACCCTTCTCTCCTGATCCCGGAGGATGGAAGTATCAACCAGGAAAACCTTTGGCAAAACATCCAGCGCCGTTCTAATTTCTTCGGGACGCAGGGAGAACTCGCGGCCCGTTTCCAGCGTCTCAATCAAGGCGCTGGAATACCTGCCCCTGTGGTCAAATTTTCCCCCCCCGTAAAGGCTTTCAATCAAGGAACGGGAAATAACCTCCTCTTTTTTAACACCCAGTTCCCTTTCGGAAGTATTGTTCAGATAAATCAAAATTCCACTGGCATTAACAACCACCACCGGACAGGGTAGGGCATTTAAAGCCAGGCGTTCCAACGATGCAGTTTCACCATCCATACCGGGTCCCCTTCCCATAAAAACAATAGCGCTATAATCTTTCTCTATTTGTCGCCTTTTTCCTGTAACAAAAATCTCTAAAAATATCAACCCTCCCCGGAGGGAGGGTACAAATAACGTCAGGGGACACCTTTGAGCAGCTGGTGAATTCACTTATACAGCAACCGCTGCCCTCTCACCGCAGTACCCGGGTGTCACTCTCAATTATTCACCTGAGCTTCTTCAGGTACTGCGTCGTGCAAGCGGACTCAACCGTTCTTTACCCTGGCCCGGGCTGCAGCCAGACGAGCAATGGGAACCCGGAACGGAGAACAACTCACATAGTTCAACCCTATGCGGTGGCAAAACTCAATGGAACCGGGCTCGCCACCATGCTCCCCGCAGATACCGATGGTCAAACCGGGTTTGGTCCGGCGTCCCAGCTCGACGCACATCTTCATCAACTTGCCCACACCGGCCTGGTCCAGGACGATGAAGGGATTTTCCGGCAAGATCTTTTTCTCCACATACTCGTGCAGGAATTTGCCCTCGGCATCATCCCGCGAAAAACCAAAAGTGGTCTGGGTCAGGTCATTGGTACCAAAGGAGAAGAAATCGGCTTCCCGTGCAATTTCATCGGCCAGCAGGGCTGCGCGAGGTATTTCTATCATCGTCCCGACGCTATACTCAAATCTTATACCCGTTTCCTTCATGACCTGTTCAGCTACTTCGTCAACCAGCTGGCGTAACAAGGCCAGCTCCCTCACCTCACCAACCAGGGGGATTTCCACTTCCGGAAATACCTTCACGCCCTCTTTCACCAGTTGGGCCGTGGCCTGGAAGATGGCCCTGGCCTGCATGGCGTAAACCTCCGGGAAGGTTATGCCCAGACGGCAACCCCGGTGACCCAGCATGGGGTTGAATTCCGCCAGCGCCCGAACTTTTTTCAACAGTTCCTCTTTTTTCCGCAACTCTTCTTCGTCGCCACCGGTGAGCCGCAGGCGGGTTATTTCCACGGCCAGTTCTTCTGCATTTGGCAGAAATTCATGCAGAGGAGGATCCAGCAAGCGGATGGTAACCGGCAGGCCCTCCATGGCCTTCAGGATGCCGTAGAAGTCCCCCTGCTGCATGGGTAAAAGTTTATCCAGAGCGGCCTGGCGCTCGCTTGTGGTGGTGGCCAGGATCATCTCCTGTACTATGGGCAGCCGGTCCGGAGCCATGAACATGTGCTCCGTACGGGTCAGGCCGATACCTTCAGCCCCGAAGGACCGGGCTTTCGCAGCATCTTCCGGGGTATCAGCATTGGCTCTCACACCCAGAGTACGGATCTCATCGGCCCACTGCAGCAACTCAAGAAATTCGGGGGAAAGCTCGGGATCGATCAGAGGCACCTCTCCCAGCATGACCTGTCCGGTCGACCCGTCTATGGAAATGACATCTCCCTTTTTGACCACCAGGTCATTGACACGGAATTCCCCTGCTTCGTAGTCAATGCGGATGGCCTCGCAGCCGCAAATGCAGGGCTTGCCCATCCCACGGGCCACCACTGCCGCATGGCTGGTCATCCCTCCCCGGGAGGTAAGTACTCCCTGGGCGGCCACGATACCGTGGATGTCATCGGGAGTGGTTTCCGTGCGAACCAGGATAATTTTTTCACCCTGGCTGCCCAGCAGTTCAGCCTCGTCGGCGTCAAAAACAACCCTGCCGCTTGCGGCACCCGGGGAAGCAGGCAGACCTCTGGCCACAACCTTTACGTTGGCCCGGGGGTCGATACGGCGGTGCAGCAGCTGATTCAGCTGGGCGGGCTCCAC
>NZ_JBNATZ010000222.1:0-4153 GCF_049701015.1 Desulfofundulus sp. | reverse complement strand
TTTTTCACTATCCACATGGTACCAGAGGTCAAGCATCATCAAACCCAGGACCAGCAACATCACTTGCAGCAGGGGGAACAATATCTTGCCCTGCAGGCAGTTATAAAAGGGGAAACTGCTGCCGGGTCGGAATTGACGTTCATATTCAACCAAAGAGAAAACCCCCACAAACCGGCTTTTGTGAGCTTGTCATTAGCTTATTGATTATCCCGGATCTACGGCACCATCCCCGTATGTCAACAAAAAGATACGCCCTCTCCTGGAAGCAGTATAGCTTGAAGGAAATATTTGCGTCAATGTAATTTCTACCATCTGAGGAACTGAAATGTTTTCCCCGAAAAAGCAACCCGGACCACACTGCACATGGTAGTGTGGCCCGGGCCTGTCAAAATTCCTGTTACTTGATTTCCACAGTAGCACCCTGCTCTTCCAGCTTGGCCTTAATAGCCTCGGCCTCTTCCTTGCTGACTTTTTCCTTGATAGGCTTGGGAACGTTATCAACCACTTCCTTGGCTTCTTTCAAGCCAAGGCCAGTGATTTCGCGCACCACCTTGATCACGTTGATCTTCTTGTCGCCCACGGCAGTCAGAATAACGTCAAATTCAGTCTGTTCTTCTTCGGCAGCCGGTGCGGCTGCAGGACCGGCCGCTACGGGAGCGGCAGCCACGGCCACGGGAGCAGCGGCGCTCACACCAAACTCCTCTTCAAATTTTTTAACCAGTTCAGCCAGTTCCAATACAGTCAGGCCTTTTACGGCTTCCAGAATTTCGTTTACTTTGGACATCATTTTTACCTCCTCGAATCATCATGGGTTCAGGTTAAAGATTTTCAGGTAGATTTTCAGGTAGTCGCTTCTCCGGCCTTTTGTTTACGGATGGCTTCCAGCACATAAACCAGGTTGCGCAGGAGCCCCTGCAAGACGCCGGCAAAACCGTATAGAGGAGCCTGCATACCACCAGCGACCCTGGCCAGCAAGACTTCGCGGGAGGGTAGATCGGCCAGGCGGCGAACCCCTTCCACATCGATAACTTTGCCTTCCAGTATACCAGCTTTTATTTCCAGTTGTTTGAACTCACGGGCCAGCTCGGCCAGGACTCTGGCCGGGGCTACCGGATCCTCGTAACCAAAGGCAATAGCCGTAGGACCCTCCAGATAAGGATCCAGTCCCTCTATACCCACCTCGTTGGCCGCCAGGCGGGTGAGAGTGTTCTTGGCCACTTTCAACTCACTGCCCGACTCTCTGAGACGCCGGCGCACTTTGGTCATGGACGCAACATCCAGACCGCGAAAGTTGGTTAGAACGGCTGCTTTGCTGGTCCGAAACTTCTCAGTCAATTCCGCCAGCATGGCTTGTTTTTCTTCCCTGGTAGGCATTAACCGGTGCACCTCCTTTCCACGAACTAAAAACTAAAAGGCAGGCACCTGTAGCACAATAAGACACAGGGCCTGCCCTGTTATACCAACGGCAGGTAACTCAAACCCCGGCCTCGGTTGGCGGCAGATGCCATTAAGTACGGGACACCAACTGTCTACAGCTAGGTATGGTTATCAAGTTTTTTCCTGTCAGCAAGTAACCCGCCGGTTACCGTCTCAGGCAGTAACCTTCAGGTGGTTGACCTTCACGCCCGGTCCCATAGTGGAGGAAACAGTGATACCCTTGATATACTGCCCCTTGGCAGCAGCAGGTCGGACACGGATCAACTGTTCCACCAGGGTACGCAGGTTTTCGGCCAGCTTTTCCACGTCAAAGGACACCTTGCCTATAGGAGCGTGGATAATACCAGCTTTGTCCACCCGGTATTCGATTTTACCAGCTTTCACTTCTTTAACCGCCTGGGCAACATCAAAGGTAACCGTACCCGTCTTGGGGTTTGGCATCAGCCCCCGGGGCCCCAGAATCCGGCCCAGGCGGCCAACCAGGCTCATCATGTCGGGGGTAGCGATAGCCACGTCAAAACCCAGCCATCCCTCCTGCTGGATCCTCGCCACCATATCCTCAGCCCCGACAAAGTCAGCACCAGCTTCTTCAGCTTCCCTGGCCTTTTCTCCTTTGGCAAAGACCAGTACGGTTCTCGTCTTGCCGGTACCGTGGGGCAGTACCACCGCACCCCTCACCTGCTGGTCAGCATGACGGGGGTCTACACCCAGTTTGACTGCCACTTCCACCGTTTCGTCAAACCTGGCGGAAGCCATTTCTTTAACCAGGGCCAGGGCTTCGGCAGGATCGTAAAGTCTGGACCGATCCACCTTCCTGACTGCATCCAGGTACTTTTTGCCATGTCGCGGCATCTTACCTTCCTCCTTTGTGGTACAAGCGGATTTGTTCCTCCCACCGGCCGTATTCAGCCTTCCACCACTTCGATGCCCATGCTCCTGGCCGTCCCCTTAATCATACGGATGGCGGCCTCGATGTCATTTGCGTTGAGGTCCTGCATTTTCGTTTCGGCGATCTCCCGCACTTTGGACAGAGGAACCCTGGCCACTTTCTTCCTGTTCGGTTCTCCGGACGCAGTTTCAATACCGGCAGCTTTTTTCAACAGCACTGCCGCCGGTGGAGTCTTGCAAATAAAAGTGAAACTGCGATCTTCATAAACGGTGATTTCCACCGGGATGATCAGGCCGGCCTGGGCTGCAGTACGCTCATTGAATTCTTTAACAAAAGCCATAATATTCACCCCGTGTTGCCCAAGGGCGGGCCCCACCGGGGGTGCAGGAGTAGCTTTTCCAGCCGGACATTGCAGCTTGACCACTGCAGCAACTCTTTTTGCCATGTTACGAACACCTCCTCGCCGTCGCTATATCTTTTCCACCTGGGAAAAATCCAATTCTACCGGTGTTTCCCGGCCAAACATGGAAATCATTACTTTGAGTTTTCCCCTATCCGGATCTATTTCTTCCACAATACCTTCGAAATTCTCAAAGGGACCCGAAGTAACCCGCACATGATCGTTGACGCCCAGGTCGAGACGGGGACGCGGGGCATCGGAAATAGCTTTACCTATTATCTGCATGGCCTCTTCGTCGGTCAGGGGAATGGGCCTGGAACCGGAACCGACAAAACCGGTCACACCCGGGGTATTACGCACCACATACCAGGAGTCATCAGTCATGATCATCTCAACCAGCACATAACCGGGGTAAATCTTTTTCTTGACGATTTTTTTCTTGCCGTCTTTTATTTCCACCTCGTCCTCCATAGGAACGAGAATGCGGAAGATTTTTTCTCCCATGTTCATGGACTCGATCCGCTTTTCCAGGTTAGCCTTGACCTTGTTTTCATACCCGGAGTAGGTATGAACCACATACCAGTGTTTTTCACCCTTTTCACTCATAAATACAAGGGACCTCAAGATAACTCAAGGCCCCCCACCCCCCTGGCACTTTTATTTTACGATAAACTGGAGAATCCAGCTTAAAAGCGAATCGAAAATCCAGATAAGAATGCCAACGATGGTGACGGCCACCAGTACCACACCAGTGTAGGTCACAACTTCCCGCCGGTTAGGCCAGTGAACCTTTTTAAGTTCGGTGTATACCCCGCGAAAGTACCTGCCAGCTTGCTCCAGACGGTTCACTTTTTCCTTTTTGACAACGGGCTTTTTTTCGGTCTTTTTGTCCGCCCTGGCCCCATTCCGAACCGCCGCCGGGTTTCGTGAGCCGTCCCTTTTGATCAACTCTCTCAAAGATGCCATATCAGCCACATCCTTAAAACCTCATCGCAAGCCTGTTGCGGCGGGAATCATTTAACGGGTTTCCTTGTGGAGGGTATGGGTGTGACAGAACTTACAGTATTTTTTCAACTCAATGCGGTTGGGATCATTTTTCTTGTTCTTGGTCGTGGTATAATTCCTGCGTTTGCATTCCGTGCAGGCCAGAGTAACACTAACCCGCATCCCGGCCACCTCCTGAACCTAAAAAACACTTGTAAAATGTCCCCTGAAATTAGCCTTATCCACTGTAACATAATTCCCGTACAATGTCAATAGTAACCCGTTCTAAGTGCGATTAAGTGTATTAACAAGGAGTTTGATGTAATAATAAGCAATGAAGAAGGAATTGACAGGCAATTCCTTCTTCACCGGCTTATCCATGCGCTAATCCTGGCTACTCGATAATCTGGGTGACCACGCCGGCTCCGACGGTACGGCCACCT
>NZ_JBNATZ010000221.1:0-4158 GCF_049701015.1 Desulfofundulus sp. | reverse complement strand
CATCTCCTGACTGAAGTCAGGAGCATTCCCGGCAGTAGATCGTAAAAAAGGTTTGCCGCGGTCAGAAGTCGTCTCTGAAGGCCGTTCTAGCGCGCCAGAGACGGTTGTTTTCTGCACTCCTGGACCCTGCAAAACGAAAAAAAGCCGGGTGACCGCCCGGCTACTGACCTTCTTTGACCTTCTGACATTGCTTGACCTTCTGACGTTGTTTGACCTTCCATCGTCAGACCGCAACCCGCCTCGGCGGTATTCCCGCCGCGAAGGCTTCATGTGCCCACAGAACCACTCTCCCGGCCCCCAGCGACTCCCGCACGCCGACGAGCCGCTGGTTCCGGCTGCCCCTGAACGGCAGGGACAGGTCCGCTTCTCCCTGCACGAACCGCCCGTCCACCACCACGTCGGTAAGGGCAAGCAATCGCTTCACCGCCGGGTCCGGGTGGGCTAATAATTCCTCCCACGTATAGCCCGTGTAGACCCAGAGGTCCAGACCCAGCGACTTGACGTGCCGGGCCACCTCAACCAGGGCCGCCGCCTGGCAGAACGGCTCCCCGCCGGAAAAAGTGACCCCGGTAACAAGCCTGCTGGACGGCAGGGACGCCAGCACGTCCGCCACGTCAACCAGAGTACCGTCATCGAAATCCCACGAGCCCGGGTTCTGGCACCCGGCGCACCGGTGCGGGCAGCCCTGCACGAAGAGCACGTCACGCAGTCCGGGGCCGTCCACCACCGACTCGTACACAAGGCCGTTCAGGCGGAGCTTAACGCCGGTCTCCCGAACGGCTTTCCCCTGCAGAGCAGCCAGGTTGTGGTGCACCACCCGGTCCCGCAGCTCCGCCAGCTTGGCCGAGTTCCAGCTGTCTGTGGGGGCCAGGTAACCGGTGATCCTGCGCACCCGGCGGATCGGGGAAACTTCCCAGGACTTGACCACGTAATCTTCTCCGTCGATGTCGATTTCCACTTTTGCCAGGCGCTTCCCCGCCTGGTTGAAGCGGGTTACTTCCTCCAGTGCCAGCGTCCGGGCTTCTTCTTCAGAAACGCCGGAACCGCAAACAACTTTCACGCCATCAACACAGGTAACGTGAGACATTAATTGCTCGCCTCCTTTTGGTCAGTAAACAGAATTACTGCTTTTTTGACCGCTCCCGCCGCCTCCCGGGCCGGCAGAAATTCTTCCACGCCGGTACCCTTAATTTGCGGAGCAATGTTGAAGTCGACGGCGTACAGTTTGCCGGCAGCCGGGATGAAGTCCACAGCGTACAGCGGGTACCTTACCCTGCTGTTGTATCCGTCCCTCTCCCGGGACAGTACCCGGATCTCGACGTCGCCGCAGTTGGACCGCCAGTCGTCGCGGCTGAAATACTCCAGCCAGAACACCTTGTCCCCGACCTGCAGGTACCGCCAGGTCAGTCCGAGACCGGACGGCAGGGCCGGGATGTACTGGACGGCAAAATGATCGGGATACTTCTCCAGGGCGTCGCGCAGGGAAAGCATGACCTTGCCTTCCCCGCGGTGGGCCCTTTCGTCGAGATGGACGACCATGGCAAAAATGGTGTCGGAGCGGGGAATTTCCTCGTACCCGCGCAGCGTGTACCTGTAAACGTCACGCACGCGCCCGAAAAACGGGACCTGCAGCCCCAGAGACCGCAGGTAGGCCAGCATCTGGGGCCGGCTCATCCCGCCGGTGGACAGCCGCTCAAAGACGAGCTCCGCGCTGCACCCGTCGAACCAGTGGTCGTAATAGTCGTGAAAGTCCGAAACCAACCGGACTTTTGGAGATTTTTCCGGCAGCATCGCTTTTCACCTCAGATCATCTCGTTAAAAAATACCGGCCGGTAATATGTTGTACACCGGCCTGGTGTGTCTCAGTTCGGCGTACCTTCTGTAGATGTATTTGAAGTTCTTGTTCACGATCTCGTCCAGTTTTGGATGCCCGTGGTAGACCTTCTTCAGATAGTTGAGGTACGTCTCGTTCAGTGCGAAAAACCATTCCCTGTTCCCGTACAGCTTCAAAAATTCCCGGTAATCTCTCTCGTCCGGCACCTCGCCCAGCAAGTACTTCGCCGCCCAGTACGCGAAAAGGACCTTGCTCCTCTCGTGCGTAATGGACGTGAAATACCCGGGGTTGATCTCTATCAGGTACAGCTCTCCCGATTCGCTTTTCGCAAAGTCCATTGTGAAGAACTGCGCACCCGTATGCCGGCTGAACTTCTTGCACGACTGGACGATGTACCTTACCTCGCTGTCGCTGAGCGCGTACTCCGAAAACGGCACGTCGTCCTTGAACAGGTGCGGCGGCGTCCACAGGTCTACCGACAGCACGTCGCCCCGGAAACACACCGCCCGGTACTCGGCGTTTAACGGCAGTACGGTGTCTGCGCTGCCAAACCTCCTGATGTTGATGTATTCCCGGACCGCAAAACCGTTCTCGTTCACCAGCCCCTGCGCTATCAGGTGGAGGCCGATTGCCGCAATCTTCTCGTAAACTTCAGCGAGGGAACCGGCGACAGCCAGCTCCGCCAGGCTTTCGCCGCCGCGCATGCCGTCCAGGGCTGCCATCACTTCTTCAAGCAGCCTGCTCTCCCTGTTGAGCGCCTTCAGGGCCAGCGCCGCCCGCAGCAGCCACTGGACTGCCGGGCTCTTCTTCAAAGTGTCCTCCTTCCGGAGGTACTTGAACGACGTCACCGTGCCGCGGACGAAATACTTCCCCTCTTCGGGAAAACCGGACTCGCTTGCGCGCCGCCGGAGGTTCCCCAGCCCGTCACCGTCACGACTGACAGCTTCCTTCAAAACCGCTGCCGCCGCGCTTCCCTCCCGGACAGCAGGTACCCGCACTCCCTCGAGCGCCTCGACCTCATGCGGCCTCATGTCGAAATAGTCTTCCAGCAAGCGGTAAAAGAACGTCCGGGGCTGCTTGATACCCAGCTCCTCGCATACCGGGTAATAGTAGAACATGTCGTGGATGATAGAAGGGTTCTCCAGGTGGTGGTCGGGAAGGACAACACCGCGGTCCCTCAGCTCGATGAACAGCCGCTCGTACTGCCGGATGTCTACGGCAGTGGTCAGCATCAGGGCTCTCGCATCTTTAAAACGCCGGTCCTTCTCAACCACTTCCCTGATATTTGTCTTTACGACGTCCACGCCTCTCTCCTGCAGGTAACGCTGGATGGTGTAAAGGACCCCCATGCTTTCCCACACCATTGGAAATAACATCACTTCTTTGTCGAAAGGGTTTTCCAGAAGCACTACCCGGCCGGGCATAAGTATCACACCTTTCCTGGTTGATCGAACGCCGCCCACGTTTCTCACTCATGATGATAAGTCACGCTCTTTACTCCTTCGCAGGTATACGTGTTGCCATCTAAGTCTTCAAACTTTAAAATTGGGGTTAACTTCCTGTGTCCCGGCAGCGGTTCGCTTTCGATATCAAAACTGATCTTTTTGACTGTGAGCATTAAAACGTCAATACAGAAGGGGAAAGGAATCGCGATCCTGTAACTCGCACCTGCATACTCTGCGTAAATGTCTAAATACGATAGTGGGCAGTGCAGCAGTGGTGGTGGTGGGAATATCTTGCGTACCGTTTTACTTCCGTCATCGAGGCTTTGCAGCCGGTATACGTCTATAGTTTCGCAGTATTCCGCTAGAAGCCAGAGCAGCAATTCGGGAATTCTGGCTGGATCCTGGGACATGAGAAAATCCAGTGCTTCTTTCCCGCTGATCGAAACACCTTTCGGGACTTTCGACAGATAATGATAAACTATATCTCCAGCTATAACAGACATTGGAAAAGAGTAATGTCCTCTGCGGTATAAAAACGACAGTTTTTCATCGAAAGCCATACAGGACATAACGTACAAACCAGCAGAAACCCTGCCGGCAGCTTCAAACAGCACGCGCGCGACCGCGTGGCAGACACCCGATGCCTCGCTTTCTCTGGGAAACCTGGTGTGCGCCCGGTAAGCGTTTAGCGTTGGAACCGCAATTTTGAGCCTGGCAGCAAGTTCCGTCTTAGAAATAGATAAGGCGTGCGCACAGAGGTCAGCTATAACTGGGAAACGGAAATACAAGTAGCATTCCCTCCTTTTGGACCACTCCTTAAATTCTAATCGAGTAGGAGGGGGCGGCTAGCCCCCGTCCTCTCACACCACCGGACATGCG
>NZ_JBNATZ010000220.1:0-4171 GCF_049701015.1 Desulfofundulus sp. | reverse complement strand
GCTTGCGCTGTTCCTCTTCGCTTAAGGTGGCGCGGGAACGCCTTCCACCACCTGCTGGCGGTTCCCCTGCAGCCCGTGCCGGGGGTGGTGCCGCCTGCGCGGCCATCGCCGGGGGTTCGGGGGGTGGGACGGCTTCCTCCTTTCCGGTTGCCGGTTCCAGGGCGGGAGCTGTCGTTTCCGCCGTTAACTGCTCCAGAAGAATGGCGGCCTCCTCCCTGGCCGTTTCGAGGCTCATGATCTGCATGATCTCCGTATCCACCAGGTCGCCGATGGTCATCTTGAAAGAGACCACGACAATGGGGTCTTCGGTTGGCAGCCGGTAGGCGGTCTTTCCTCCGGATACCTCCAGTACCGTGGTCTGAGGCGGGGAGATATTGATGGTACGGCGGAAGATGGTGGCTAATGAGGTGGAGGCCGTGCCGATCATCTGGTTCATCGCTTCCGAGGCTGCCGAAAGCTCCAGTTCGGATATCTGTTCCGCCACGTTGGTGCCGTCGCCGCCCATCATCAAATCGGCCATGATCATGGCGTCCCTCAACTGGATGATAAGGACGTTGAACCCCTTGAGCCCCTCTTTGAACTCCACCTGGATGATCACATAGGGAACTTTGAAGCCCGCGAAAAACTCTTCCTGCGTGCAGGTGAGCACCCGGGGGCTGGTAATGGTTACTTTCCTGTTCAGCAGTTCGGACAGGGTGGTGGCTGCGGAACCCATGGAAATGTTGCCGATTTCTCCCAGGGCGTCCCTTTCCTCAGGGGTCAGGGCCACCGCCGGCCTGCAACATGCGGTCAGTGGCTCTCCACCAGCTGTGGAGATGGTATCTGCAGCTTCTGCGGGTGCTGGTTCCGGATTTCCCTCCACCTCTTCCCCGGCACCTTCTTCCAGAACGGGTGCAGCCGTCGCAGCTACTTCTTCCGCTCCCTGTCCGACCCCGAGCTCCTCCTCCCGTGTGGATTCTCCGGCTGTGGCCTTTAACAGGGCGTCTATTTCTTCCTGACTTAAAAATTGATTATTATCCGGCACCATTCATTTCCTCCCCGATGAGCGATACCACCTGCACCGCCAGATTTTGCCCCACCCGCCCGGCCTGCACGCCGAATTTTCGTTCCCCTTCCACGTACAGATCCAGGTCCTGGTTTAGATGGCGGTTCAGCACTATCACGTCTCCTTCCTGCAGTTGCAGCAATTCATGCACGGTGATTTCCGTTTCCCCCAGGATTACCTGCAATTCCACCCGGGAAAATCCGAGCCAGTGGCTGAGCCGCTCTATATCCTCGGGGCGGGGTCCCCCCACCTGCCGGCTGAACTGCTGGCGCACAGAGAGCCGGGATATTACCGGCTCCATCAATATGTACGGCAGGCATAGATTCATAAAACCCCGCTCTTCCTCGTTAATGGCTACGGCAAAGGTAATGAGGGCCACCACTTCATTGGGTGAGTACATTTGCTGCATCCTGGGGTTGCTCTCTATGTCCTGGACTTCCGGCTCCACGGGATAAAAGTCATGCCAGGCCTGGGCCATGTGCTCCAGAATGCGTTCTACCAGCCTTTTTACCACGGTTAGCTCAATATCAGTCAGTTCTCTCATGGGAACGGTAGAAGTACCCGGCCCGCCAAAAAGCAGGTCCAGCATGGGAAAGACCACCTGGCTATTTACTTCCAGCAAGGCTGAACCTTCGAGCGGTTTTAAACTAAAAACGGCCAGGGCCGTGGGGCTGGGGATGGAACGGATAAATTCTTCATAGATCATCTGTCCCACTGAAGCCATCTCTACGTTGACCGCAGTCCGCAGGTAACCCGACAGAAAGCTGGACAAAAGCCGTGCGAAATGCTGGTGCAGCATTTCCAGCGTGCGCAGGTGTTCTTTGGAAAATTTGTTCGGACGGCGGAAGTCGTAAGATTTGACCGGGGGAGCCTGGGTTTTGGGGACTTCCTCCAGATTCAGCTCGCCGGAAGTAAGGGCCGCCAGCAGGGAATCTATTTCCCCCTGGCTTAAGACTTCCTGCATTCAATGTGCCTCCTCTTGCATTACTTGCGGGAGCGGGCCAGTACCCGCTCTATGGCCTGCAGGAGACGGTCCTGCTGGAAAGGTTTGACGATGAAATCCTTCGCTCCCGCCTGGATGGCGTCCATCACCATGGCCTGCTGACCCATGGCGCTGCACATGATGATATTGGCGTTGGGGTCGACCGCCCGGATGGCCTTTACGGCTTCAATACCGTCCATGTCGGGCATGGTGATGTCCATGGTAACCAGGTCGGGTTTTAATTCTACATACTTTTCCACGGCCTGCTTGCCGTTTTCTGCTTCTCCCGCCACTTCATAGCCGTTTTTGGTGATTATGTTTTTAATCATCATGCGCATGAAGGCGGCGTCGTCGACCACCAGAATCCTTTTTCCCAATGCTGTTTCCCCCTCACATATTTTAAGAGCTCTGCCCTCCGTCGAAACCGAGAACGGCCATCAGCCGGTCGATAGCGCCCGGTTCAGTGAGCAGGAAAAAATGTCCTTTAATCAATGTTTCCGCGTCAGGGAATAGTTCTGTTTCAATAACCAGCACCTGCTCTTCAACCCTTCCCGCGGCTACCATCAGGGAAGTGAGCACCGCTCCGAGCATGTCAAAGGCAAACAGCGGTACGGTGGTAACCATGTTCAGGCCGGTCATCATGCTGATGGCGCTGACAAAAGAACCGGTGAGCACATTGCCGATTTCCTTTATGGCCGATTGAGCCATCTCGTCCAGTTCCCTGGTCGTCCCCACCGGCAGCCCCATGAGCATGTCAACCAGGTGAAGGGTGCTTTCTCCGTCGAAGATATACAGCACTATTCCCGGTGCGTCCCCAAGCACCCGCAGGCTAACGCACCCCACCAGCTCCTCGTACCCTCCCACAAGGTCGATCATGTCTTCAAAGGGCAGGAAGCTGCTGCGCGGCACGCGCATGTTCACCCGCCGGTTAATCAGCTGGGCGAGAGAAGTTACGGCGTTACCCAGCCCGATATTTCCGATTTCTTTAAGGGCGTCGAGTTCCACCGGTGAAAGATTCCTGTAGCTCAAGAGCTCCCCCCCTTAAACCCGCTTCCGGTAAAAGCAGGTGCGTAATTTTTCCAGACCCAGTTCCTGATAATTAAAAATCATCTCGCTTCCTCCAATAAACAGTACCCCTCCCGGGACAAGGGCCCGGGCTAGTTTCTCGTTCAACCTGTCCTGGGCTTCCCGGGTGAAATAAATGGTTACGTTGCGGCACAGGATGAGGTCATATCCCTGCCCGAAGGGATCGTTCAGCAGGTCGTGGCGCCGGAAGATTACCCGCCGGCGGATATTTTCGTTAATGATGAAAACACCTCTTTCCCGGGTAAAAAACCGGGTCAAACGCTGTGGGCTTACGTTGCGTACCACCTCGGGAGGATACCGGCCTTCCTTTGCTTTAGCCAGGATGTTCTGATCTATATCGGTAGCCTCCAGGTGGTGTGGGTGCCCGGGAGTAAGTTCTTCCAGGATGATGGCTACCGAGTATGGCTCGGCGCCAGCCGCGCAGGCTGCGCTCCATACCTTCAGCGTTCTTTTTTCTTTTAAGAGGGTAGGTAGAATAATGCTTTCCAGCTCCCGGAACCTGTCCGGGTCCCGGAAAAACTCCGACACGTTTATAGTCAGGTAATCCAGAAATGAATGGTAGGCCTGCGGGTCATTTTTTAATTTCTGGAATAACATTCCGTAGTCGGCAAGCTGCTGCCGCATAAGATAGGTGTCCAGGCGCCTCTTGAGCTGGGTTTCCTTGTAGCTGTTCAGGTCCAGGCGGAAGTGCTGGTGCATCATTTCCTTGAACCGGGCGAAATCCATCTCAGATCACCTTCAATTTGCTTCCCAGCATGCGGATGCTCACCTGGCCGTTGCTGGTATCGAAGATCATTGTTCGTCCCCGGTTGCCTCCAACTTCTTCAGCCAGGATGGGGATACCCGCTTCCTTTAACAACGCCCTGGCCTTTTCCACGTTGCGCTGACCGATATTCAGGATCATTTTATTGTCCAGGCCGGAGAACATTTGCGCACCTCCCACCAGCTTGGCCTGCAGGCGGCTCAGTTGGGCACCTTGTTTTCTCAATTCCTCGATCAACAGCGGTATACCCAGATCGGCAAACTTGGCCGGTTTGGTGACGTTGTTGAACTGGGTA
>NZ_JBNATZ010000219.1:0-4181 GCF_049701015.1 Desulfofundulus sp. | reverse complement strand
AATTTTCTTAGAAATTTTGGTCCTTGGATCTTGACATATTACCGTAAGGCTTTTCGGATTATTCGCGCAGCCGCCCCTTATATCCGGGAAACTGCCAGGCAGGAAATAACAAGTGGAAAGCGCGTAATGCGAAAAATAGTCAACGTCATGTCTGTATCCGGTACCCGTGGAAATACTGGGCAGGCCAATTATGCTTCGGCTAAGGCTGCCCTGCGGGGTTTAACCAAGACCATTGCCCAGGAATGGGGCCCCTTGAACGTAAACTGCAATGCCGTAGCCTTTGGGTTTGTCACCACCCGCTTGACTGATGAAAAGGAGAAAGGCATAAAAATTCTAAACGATCGAATCACTGTGGGCATTCCGAAGAACCTGCGTGATCTGATGGTGGCCATGATCCCGCTACAGCGTCCAGCCACCCCGGAAGAAGCGGCAGGAGGTATTCTCTTTTTGGTTTCGCCCCTTTCGGACTATGTCACGGGTCACATTTTGCACGTCGATGGTGGCTTCGATATGTAGCTGATTTATTGGCCGGTGAAAACCGGCTTCAAAATCTGGAGAGAAGGTTGGAGCATGGGGATCTATACCGAAGAACACGAGATTTTCCGGCGTACCTTTAAAAAATTTGTCGAACAGGAACTGGTTCCTCATGTAGAGGAGTGGGAAGAGAAAGGGGAAATACCCCGGGAGATCTGGAAAAAGCTTGGTGAGCAGGGCTATTTGTGCCCCTGGCTGGGAGAAGAGTACGGAGGGGCCGGGGCTGACTTTGCCTGTTCGGTTATCATCAACGAAGAGCTGGCCCGGGCGGGGGTGAGCGTTGCTGTTGGGCTGCACAGCGACATCATCGCACCCTACATTGCCAGTTACGGCACCGCCGAACAGAAAAAACGGTGGCTGCCGGGTTGTGCTTCCGGCGACATCATCCTGGCCATCGCCATGACCGAGCCCAATGCCGGCTCCGATCTGCAGGCGATTAAAACCACTGCGCGCAGAGAAGGTGATCACTACGTTTTAAACGGCCAGAAAACTTTCATCAGCAACGGCATTTCTGCCGACCTGGTCATCGTCGTTTGTAAAACCGATCCCGGTGCCCGGCCCGCTTACAGGGGGATCAGCCTGATCGCAGTGGAAGATGGTACCCCTGGGTTTATTAAAAGCCGCAAGTTGAAAAAGTTGGGCCTGCACAGTATGGATACAGCCGAACTGTTTTTCGACCAGTGCCGGGTGCCGGCTGCCAACCTCCTGGGCGTGGAAGGGCAAGGCTTTTCCTACCTGATGGAGAAGCTGCAGCAGGAAAGGCTCATTTCGGCGATCGGTTCCCAGGGTATGGCGGAACGCATGCTGGCCGACGCGATCGAGTACGCCAGGACAAGAGAAGCTTTCCAAAATCCCATCGGCAAGTTCCAGCATAATGCTTTTAAAATTGCGGAGATGGCTACAGAGGTGGAGATCGGGCGTGCTTTTCTGGACAGCCTGATTGCCGACCACCTGGCGGGTAAGGAGATTGTAACGAAAGTCTCCATGGCCAAGTGGTGGATCGGGGAAATGGCCAACCGGGTTGCGTACCAGTGCCTGCAGCTCCACGGCGGCTACGGGTATATGGAGGAGTACCCGATCGCCCGTTTTTACCGGGACGTGCGGGCTCATACCATTTACGCCGGGACGTCGGAGATCATGAAGCTGATCATAGCGAAGAGGCTGGGGTTGGGTTAACCCTCGTGAAACGGGGCCGGGATATCTTCAGGACTGGGTGTCTGAATATTTAGAAAGGAGTGTCGCATATGGTTACTAAAATTATCCAGGGATTCCCTTCTACTTCGGGAGATAACTACCAGTTAAACATTATCACTCTCCTGCGGCATGCGGCACGGTCTTATCCGGAAAGAGAGATTGTTTCCCGAAATCCGGACGGGACTGTTTTTCGTTACAATTACGGGGAGGCATACGAAAGAGTAAAAAGGCTTGCGAACGTACTGAAGAAACTGGGGGTTGGGCCCGGAGACCGGGTGGGGGCGCTCGACTGGAACACCCACCGGTACGCCGAGCTCTACTATGGCGTGGCGGGAGTGGGTGCCGTTCTGTTGCAACTGAACCCCCGGATTTCTTTTGCCGAGCGGGCGTATGTCATAAATCACAGTGAGGCAAAACTGATTTTTGTTAGCGATTCGCTGATCCCGGTCATTGAACCTGTTGCAGGCGAACTGAAAAAAGTGCAGGGTTACGTGATTATTACGGATAAACCAATATCCGAGATAAAAACAACCCTGAGTCCCTTATACAGTTATGAGGAACTTTTGAAAGAAGCAACAGCTGAGTACGACTGGCCGATGGTCGATGAAAAATCGGCCTCCACCGCTTGCTATACTTCCGGTACTACCGGTAAACCCAAGGGGGTCTATTTTTCCCACCGGTGCATTTACCTGCATACTACGGCCATTGCTATTGCCGTAGGGATGTCCAGGAACGATGTGGTCATGCAAATTGTGCCCATGTTTCACGCTCAGGGCTGGGGGATGTTCTTCGCCCCACCGCTGGTCGGTGCTAAGCTCGTTTTCCCAGGGATGTATTCAGTGGAAAGGCCGGCTTCTCTGGTCGAACTCCTTGTTGCCGAGAAGGTTACAGTTACCTGCGGTGCACCAGCCATCTTCATGCCCATGCTGGAGTACATCAGAAAAATGGAACAGAAACCGGACCTGAGTGGCTTGCGGATGCTCTCCGGTGCGACGGAACCTCCGCTGGCGATGATGAAAGGATATTGGGAGCTGGGCGGCGCCGAGGTAATCCACGCCTACGGGGCCACCGAAACCACTCCGCTGGTCACAGTCAATCTGTTGAAACCTTCTTTACAAGGGCTACCCGAGGAAGAAAAGTGGGAATTGCGACGCAAGCAGGGGATTCCCGTTGTTGGGATCGACGTTGAAATTGTGGGTGCCGACGGTAAAGAGGTACCCGCTGACGGGCAAACGGTGGGCGAGTTGTTGATCAAAGGCCCTTGGATTACCAGAAGCTACTATAACGACCCGCGTACGGCGGAATCGTTTACGGAAGACGGCTACTGGCGTAGTGGGGACGCAGCCACTGTTGATGCCAACGGCTACGTCAAAATTACCGACCGTTTTAAAGATTTGATCAAGAGCGGCGGGGAGTGGATATCTTCCATTGACCTGGAAAACGCCCTGATGGCCCACCCGGCAGTGCTGGAAGCAGCCGTCATCGGGTTGCCCCACCCCAAATGGGAAGAGAGACCGCTGGCACTGGTTGTTTTACGTGAGGAGGCCCGGGGTAAGGTTACCAAAGAAGAGGTTATTGACCTCATTCGCCCAAAATTCGCCAGGTGGCAGCTTCCCGACGACCTTCTCTTCGTAGATGAAATCCCAAAGACCAGCGTGGGCAAATTTGCCAAGCGCATTGCCCGCGAAAAATACATGGACTACTATATCAGAAAGTTGAGCGCTCAACCAGCTGAACAAGATAAAACCGGGAGAAGGGATAAATAAACCATCTCTTATTGAGTGAAGTGAACGGCTTGCTAATGCTTTAATTTCCCTGAGTGATGCTATCCCTAGAAACCCCGTGGGAAAAATTTTAAAGAGAGTTTTGCGGGAGGACCTGAAAAGAAAACTGGGACTGTAACTGCTCTGCCAGGGTGGCTCAAAGAACTTGGCAGATGTTCCAATGTGAAATAGTCACGTGGACATTAGGTATTTTAAGGGGAATCCACTTTTGAATCGGTGGGTTCCCCTTGTGTCATCTAGATTAAAAATATCACCATTCGGCATTCAAAAACGACCATTCAGGCTTAAAGTGTTGTATTAGTCGCAAAAGTAAGATAACTTTTCGAGTGGAAAAATGAAACACAGTTACACCATGTGAAACATTTAAGGAATGTTTAGGTATTGAATTAGGAACCTTTTTGGGGAACCTAAAATTGGAAGCTTGTGTCATTGAAACAACGGGAGGTGAGAAGAAAGTTCAGTTGGAGTTTTCTATCGGGTAAGCATTCAGGTGGGGTTTAGGTTTAGCTCGAGGTGGCATCATGGCGGCATTAATAACTGAATATTTCAAATTATGTCACTTGAAGAAGATTTCGTGGAATCATCAAATTGAGGGGTGATTTAAAATTATGGAACCATCACTGACAACACAGGTAAGGCCAAGAATAAGCCGTTATCTGTGGATCGTTT
>NZ_JBNATZ010000218.1:0-4184 GCF_049701015.1 Desulfofundulus sp. | reverse complement strand
CAAAGGCAGTGCTTTTGTGAAGCCCCAGTTCCCTGCTAATTTCAGAAAGGGAGGCTGGCCCGCGGCATAGATACTCCAGGATCTTGATGGCCCTTTCCACTGACTGGATAGTATTTACTTCCTGCGTTCTGGTTCTCGGCATAATGTTAAATACCCCTTCCTGTTCCGACAGGCTTATTGCCAGGCAATGTCAGTAGCAATTTCCCATTTTATTTTGACATTATTGAACTACGTTTTAATCTCATTCTACAAAAAACCGGGACATCCTCTTTGTCCCTTTCATTGGTAACAAAAAGCGCTGCGCATACAGCACCCCTAACCTATCTGGTACCGCTTCAACTTCTTGTACAGGCCGGCCCGCGATATGCCCAGCAATTGGGCCGCCTGCCTCTTGTTGCCGTTGGTGGCGGCCAGGGCCTCTAAAATGGCTTCCCTTTCCGCCTGCTCCACCAGCCTGGGCAGGCCGGTCTGCCCCGCCCGCTGTCCCCCGGCCAGACCGGCCTTTTGCAGGTAAAGTGGCAGGTGTTTTTTCTGGATAACGGTGCCGTCCAGCACGTTATAGGCGCGTTCCAGCACATTCTCGAGTTCCCGCACGTTCCCCGGCCAGTGGTGGTTCATCAGTATCTCCATAACCTCCCGGGAAACCCCGGTTACACGCTGGCCGAACTGGCGGTTGAAATGTTTAATGAAGTGCTCCACCAGGAGTTCCAGGTCATCCATGCGTTCCCGCAGAGGGGGAATAGTCAAGGTAACCACATTGATGCGGTAATACAAATCTTCCCGAAAACGGCCTTTTTCTATAAGTTCTTCAAGGTTCTGGTTGGTAGCGGCAATAACGCGGACATCAACACGGCGGGGCCTGGTATCCCCCAACCGCTCAATTTCCTTTTCCTGGAGGACCCGCAGGAGCTTCGCCTGCATGGACATGGGCATATCACCAATCTCATCCAAAAAAATGGTGCCCCCATGGGCCAGCTCGAATTTTCCGGGCTGGCCGCCCTTACGCGCTCCGGTAAAGGCTCCCTCCACGTACCCGAACAACTCCGACTCCAGGAGATTCTCGGGCACCGCCGCACAGTTCACCTTGATAAACGGCCCCTTACTGCGCAGGCCTTCAGTATGCAGGGCGTGAGCAAAAAGTTCCTTGCCAGTGCCGCTCTCACCCAGAATGAGGACCGTGGAACCGGTCATGGCCACCCGGCGGGCAGTCTCTTTGACAGCTTCGAATTGCTTGTTGCGGCCGATAATCTGGTCGAAGCTGAACTTGCTGCGGTGAACCCGTTCCAGCTCTCCTTTGTAATAGTCCAGCTCGCTTTTGAGATGGCGGATCTTTTTGATCAGGGCGTATAACTCTTCCACATCCCGAAAGGCCACCACCCCGAGGGCACCGACAATTTCCCCGTCCCGGACCAGCGGCACGCGGTTGGCGATAACTTCATGGCCGTTGAGGTTGGCCAGGTACCCATATTCCGCTTCCCCCGTCTCCATGGCCCTGGGAAACACGGGCTTACAATCCCCGTAGACTTCATAGACATTCTTACCGATAATTTCTTCGGGAGTTTTGTTCCAGAAGCTGGCAAAATTATGGTTGGCCATGGTAATCACATAATTCCGGTCTATGGCAACGATCCCGTCGCTGGAGAGGTCGAGAATTATTTCCAGCAGATTCTTCAATTCCCGGATCCGGGCGTTATCGCTGGAAAGTTCATCGATGATATTCTGGATCTCGTTAATGTTTTGAAATTCGGATATAGCCCCCACTATCTCGCCGTTACGCCAGATAGGCGTACGGTTGACCAGGTAAACCCCGTCTTTTAACTGCAGGCGGCGCCCCAGCTGCGGCCGCCCATCCTTAAGTACTTCCAGGAGTGGAGTACCCGGAAAGAATTCTTCAATATGCCGCCCAACCAGTTCCTCTCTTGGCAACTCAAGGTAACGGGCGAACTGGGGGCTGCAGTAAAAAATTTCGCCCCGCCTGTTTATAGCGACGACATTGCTGGCAAGCGAATCCAGCACATCACCAAGCGCCAGCGTTACTGTTTCTGCCGGACCAGTTATCCTGTCCAAGCCATTCCACCTCACCGGAGGCTTTCTATTTTTGTTGACACCTGATTACTTTTTTCTACACCTCCTCATCAACTTCCTCCCGTGTGAGTTTAAAAATTTGACAAGAGCAAAAAGAAAAGCCGGCCAGACCGGCAAAAGAAGCCCGGGAAACCTTTTCGCCCGGGCTTAAAATTCTGCGCTATTCAGGCTCAATTGCCCAGGAAAAGTCCCTCCGGATCGATGGCGTTACGCAGCAGGTACAGCTCATGGTAGGTGGGTGGCGGGGTTTCGCCCCGGCAGCGGCTTACATCCAGGTCGAAACCCACATTGTTTTTCACATCTTCCACGGTAACGCCCGGGTGGACGGTGTGCAGGTACATTTCACCTGTTTCCTCATCAAAGCGGAAGACGGCCATGCTGGTGATTACCGCCACAGGCCCGCCCCTGAAGGCAGCACCGAAGGCCTCCTGGCGCGTGACCCATTCACCGCCGGGCCACTTCTTAACGCGCCAGCCCGGCGAGGTAACGTAATCCACCTGTTCCTTAAAGCGCCTCTTCTCCTGAACCATAATGAATACGGTACGCCTGGCCAGGGAGTTGATATCCGGGTTGCCGCCCGAGCCGGTGAGGCGTACAGCGGGATTGTAGTAATCACCGCCGATGGCAGTGGTGTTGACGTTACCATACTTATCAATCTCCGCCCCGCCCAGAAAGGCCAGGTCCACGACCCCCCGCTGTAGCTGGCCGAAGACGTCAAACAGGCCCGACGAAACGGAAGCCCTGTATTCACAGCGGGCATCACCTACGGAAGAAGGGAGGTGGACCGGCCGGCCGTCCATCGAGCCGGCTTCGTAAATGATCGAAGCCCGCGGTGCAGTGGTTTTCTGGGCCAGGGTTACCGCCAGCATGGGGAGCCCGGTACCGGCGAAAACGACCTCACCGTCCCGGATTTCCCGCGCACCGGCAACGGCCAGAAGTTCTATCAATTTGTATTCCCCGGGCTTAGCCGGACTGTGGTTGTTACGCATATTGCCTATGCACCCCTCTTAACCCGCGTGCTGTACTTGTAGGAGGAGTTGGCCCGCAGCATATCCAGACGGCGGAAACCTATCTTGTAGAGGTATTCATCAAAACTGTTCACCTTGAGGATCCATTCTTCCGCCCACGCATCGAAACCTTCCTGGGTCCTGGTCTTGTTGTAGAAATCGCGAATGAACTGGCCGTCAACCTCGTAGTACCCGAAGCACCCGGTGGGATGGGCACCCCATGGCTGTTCAATGATGGCATCCACCAGGTAGTGCGGGATCAGGTTGGCTGTGGGATCCTGGCGGATAACCTCTTCCGGCACGATTTCTTCGGCCACCACGATCACTTTGTCGGCGGCCTTGATGGCTTCTGCATCGGAATAACGCTGCCCGTATACCCGCACGGTACCTTCATCGCCCACCTGCTGTACGTGGGCAATGCAAACGTTGGGCCGTGCCGCAGGTACATGGATTATATCGCCCTGCTCACCAAAGAATGGGTCGTTTAAAAATTCAAACTTGCGCCTGGGGATGCGGGGGTTGGAACCGTCCCGCAGGCCATATTTACCCAGGGCGTCATACTCGGGATTCAGAATGTCGGTACCCAGGGAGGCGCGGGTCGGCAGGTAGGGTACACCCATAGCCCCGGCCGCAAAACGCATAATCATGTGCACGTGGCTGTAATCTTCCACTATCAGTTCCCCGGACTTCAACTTGCGCGCGGCATTGGCACCGACCTTGCCGTATAACTCATGGCCAATCCAGCAGGTTTCCAGGACCTTGACGCAGCCCGCCCCGATCAGCACCTCACCATGAGTACCCGAGTTCACTTCGATGAGGTGCAGGTTCTTTTTGCGCTGCCGCACCATTTCATAGACAATGGCCATGGGGCGGCGCCAGATGGTAAAACCGGAGAAGGTGATCATATCACCGTCGTTAATCAGTTGCACCGCTTCTTTAATACTCATGCGCTTATCTTTTTGGGCCACGAAAATCCCCCCTTGATATTCTGGGCCGCTTTCAGCGGGAAAGCTAATTACACAACCGGTTCAACCCCGCAGGAGGTGTTTGGCAATGACCAGCCGCTGGATCTGGTTGGTACCCTCATAGATC
>NZ_JBNATZ010000217.1:0-4205 GCF_049701015.1 Desulfofundulus sp. | reverse complement strand
GTCCCGCCTCCGACACCAGATTAAAACACCGCACTTATGAGGTGCGGTTCAGTTTTTTCAGCGGGTCTCTATACGGTTTCCAGATTTAATTATATATTCCGGCCCCTGAATTTAGTCGATTTTTATCGTGGGCAAAGTGAGTCCACGTTTTCTTTTTCCTGCAAGACATAGGGTGCTTGTGAACAGTTCGCCTAAGTATTTGGATATCTTTGGGGTTTGTGAAAAACTCGCCAGGTCAAAAAGACAATTGGCGGGAAAAATATTGGTCGCCGTGTATTTCCTGTATAAAATTAAAGTATCCCGCTAAGTATCCCGCTGAGGTGGTAGCCGAAAGGAGTGAGTGAAATGCGGGAATGGATAAAGGAGCTGGTAGTCAGGTACCTGGAAGAACCTTTCTGTAAGGTCGAATTGATGCGTGCGGAGATGCTTAAGAATGATCATGCCAGACCGAAATTACGTCTGGTCAAGGGGTATAAAAAAGCCGTATCGCGGGATTTACCGGGTGAAAACCGCTCCCTCATGAGCGGCTAAAACACCTCCAGCATAGAGCTCTTGCCGGTTGGCTCCCCATCCAGGGGGAGCCAACCGGCCTTTTATAGCTGCTCACCAGGCTCGGCTTCGTATCATAAAAAGGCTGGCCGGCCCGGTAACCATGGGGGAACGGGCAGAGGCCTGTATAGACAGTTCCCACCTGCCTGAGCTCCACGGATTCACCGATAAGGTCCACTATGTCTACCCTGCGCTTGATCTCTTCCTTCAGCTCGGAAAGACGCATATATAACACCCCTGTGTGTGCACTAAAAGTAGAATCCCCGTTTCGTCCGGGGATTCTTATCGCACATTCTACAACAGATTGAGTTTGGCCAGAAGCTCAGCCAGGCGTCTATCGTGGAACCCAATCAAAATATCAGTGTCATTGATAATCTCGATGTAGCATAACTCATCGGGCGACATTGATACATACTCTATAGGAATCAATCCCTGCCAGGCTAACCTGTTTATAGACTGTGCAATAGTTATCTTAAGTGCATGAAGGATTTGCTCAGTTACAGGCTCACCAATATATCTATGCTGGATGGCTTCCAAAGGTTGCTATGACCATATCTACTGGGCCTCACATACCGCTTCTTTCAGTGATTTACCCACTCTGAAGACAACCACCTTCCTGGCGGGGATGGCGATAGGCTCTCCCGTCTGCGGGTTGCGTCCCTGCTTGGGAGCCCTCTCCACGACCGCGAACGCCCCAAAACCGGGGAACCTGACCTCGCCGTCTGACGCCAGCATTACAGTTATCATACGGAAGAACTCATTGATGACACTATCGACGTCCTTCTGTTTGAGGGATGTTTTTTGGGCAATAGCTTTTACCAATTCTGTCTTGGTCAACGTGATTACCTCCCGTTCTATAGGCATTGTGTTAGAAGTCAGGATCATCATCCATTTCCATGTAACTTTCCTTCAGCACTCTCTTCTCTGCTGCACTTTTACCATCATCAAGCTGGGCGAACAGGATCTCATTGGTAGCCCGCTGGGAAGCTGCCACGGCCTGTCCATCGGGCGTGAAGACGACGTCCCGCTCGCCCGGCGGCAGGGGGTCGACATGGGTGTAAATCCTGCGGCGCGCGCCGGTAAGAAGGTCAGTCATTACAGGTTCTGGTTTGAGAGTGACGTCGTAAACAGCTACCTGCGTGCTCCCGCACTCCGCGCAGTGTGTAATCACATGGTTGGACCTGTCGGTCTCGTCGATGGTATACTCGGCCACGTCGTAGCTGAAGGCGCCCACAGCGGTGACGAGAATGGTGGCGTCCACCGTAGTGCGCCCGTAAAACGCCCTGGTATTGCCACACTTCGTACAGCGGTAAAGCCTGTTGGAGGCCCAGACCGGGCTACCCTTCATACCCTCTCCCCCCGGAAATACGTACAGCTTATTACGTTTACCATCACCGGGTTGCTGTTCCAAAAGACGATCCCCCCTTCGTAAAATCACCCACCACCCCGCAGCGGTCGCACACCAGCGCCCCGCCGGGGTGGTCTTGAGAGATAGTATACCATATTTCGCCACCGCACCGACACAAGTTATTGACATCAAAGAAATCCAGGGGGTAGAGGGCACACAGGACCCAGTCCACTACAGCCGACGGGACTGCGCAGGACGGGCAGGAGACCCACTCGTCCAGCCTCAGGTCGCCCAGCGGGACTGCAGCGTAACGCCCGTCACACAGGGTAATCAGGTCGAAGAGCCGCCTGCAGGCAGGGCAGCGCGCATAGAGGGACTGCAGGGAAGGGGAATACACGTCCGGCATATCAATCCTCCTAAGACTGCTTCTGGACATACGAGACGCCGTCCACCATGGTCACCCTGTGGGCCGCGTCGGCAAAAGGGATGATGGTATCGTGGTGGGTAATCAGGATCACCTGCCTGCCATATGTATCGGCCACATAGCGCAGGAACTCCCCGAGCTTGACAGCAGCCTCGGCGTCAAGGTGGGCGCCGGGCTCGTCCAGGATGACCGGCCCGGGCAGGGGCGGGTTGTGGGCCAGGGCCAGCACGCCGACGCGCAGGGCAATGCTGACGATATCCACGCTGCCGCCAAAATTGTCCTGCGGCCTCACGCGTACCCCCGCACCGTTGACGACATAGCACTCGAGCCGTGTGTTCCCGCGCCTGTCGGTCACCAGGTCCAGCTCGAAGCTGAAGTCCGGCCCGTAGACGTACTGCAGGGCCCTGGTCACGATGCTGCCCAGGTGCTCGCACAGGCGCTGGCGGGACACGTTGCTCAGATGGTGGAGCAGGGCCACGGCGGCCTCCGTACGCTCCACTTCCTCTTCAAGGGCACGGATGTCCGCCGCCAGCTGCTGCTGTCTTTCCAGCAGGGATTTATGGACGCCGGTGTACATGCGCACACCGGCCGAAAGGGTGTCGAGGGAGGACTTGATCCTCTCCAGCTCCGACTTCAACTCCTCGATTACAATAGACATTAAGCTCACCCCGCTATCATATGGTAGAGGCAAGGCCGGTCCTGGCAGCCAGCTGCTGGTAGTCCCGCTTTATGGCCTCCAGGGAGCTGGCCAGGGTGGCAAGTGACTCCTCCAGCGTCCCGGCCAGAGCCCGGACCCGCTCCTCCAGGTCTTCAGGGCGGGTGCCAAAGCGGGTGAGACACTCCTCACTGAGGGTGTCCAGGTCGGCCCTGTACTTCGAGAGCACCCGCACGGCGGCCAAAATGTCCGAGCGGCAGGCCTCGTAAGCCTGGCGCGCCTGTTTCAGGCGGGCTATCAGGTCTTCATCCACAGTGCTTAACAACTGCACCTCCAGTCCACACATGTCTTCAATATCCGCACTCACCGAGCTGTAGTCCCCGTCAAGAGCCACCAGGAGCCCTGTTGTATGAAACTCGCCCCCACACAGCGGGCAGCTGCTGGTAGTGGCCAGCAGGTGGCGGTAGTCCGAGTAGGCTTCCGCAAAACCCGCCAGGTCCAGCCGTCCCAGGGCGGACAGGTAGCCGGATACTGCCAGATTGTATGAGCCGATAAACGGCATTATGACAGTCTGGTACTCAACCGTGGAGGCCTCCAGGGACTCCAGCGCCGCCCCTGCCTGCGCCAGGCGCTCTTCCGGGGACGACTGTTCCCACAGGCCGATGGCGGCTTCCACAGACGCCCTCAATTTATGCCACCGCTCAGCTAAATCACACAGGGAGGCAAGGTGGTTGAGCTGTTCCAGGCACTGCTCGTATTCTTCATAGAGGGCGGCGACAGGCCGGGCCAGGGCGGCGATCTGGTTGGTGACGGAGACCTGTTCCGCCGTGCTCTCGCGCTGCTGGTTACAAACCGCCAGCCGGCGCTTGCACGAGTCGGCAGCACTGCGCAGCTGCTTGAGCACGGCCGAGGCCGTATCATTATTAGTCAGGTTGTCGAGCAGGGCCAGGTTGACACTGTTCGGGTGCCCGATGAGGAAGACGGGGTCAAACTGGCCGGCAATGTTCAGGACCAGGCTCTCACCCGCCAGGTCGACAGGGGGCGTGCGGTGGACCCCGATTACCTCCGGCGGCAGGTGACGGCCCACGCCCGTGAGCACGACAGGCTCCTCGCCCGGCCGCCTTATTTCGTAACCCCCGGTCCCGGTCCGCGTGCGCCGCCTGGTCAGCCCGGTGCCGTCGGAGAAGAGGGCGTGGACCGCCTGGACATCGGCATCTGCACTCATCAGC
>NZ_JBNATZ010000216.1:0-4253 GCF_049701015.1 Desulfofundulus sp. | reverse complement strand
GACTACGTGTTTCAATCCCTCGAAGGTAGCAACTAAACTATGCTCTGATCAGTTCCAAGACACTGTTCCAGTCTGTTTCAATCCCTCGAAGGTAGCAACTAAACTAAGCTAATTGGTATTTCACCAAACGGCGAGAACTTATTTCAATCCCTCGAAGGTAGCAACTAAACCCTTTTCCTTCACCAGCTCGGCGTGGTGCCTGGCCAGGTTTCAATCCCTCGAAGGTAGCAACTAAACACGCCTACAGGACCGCCGTGGACGCCAGTAACACTGTTTCAATCCCTCGAAGGTAGCAACTAAACTGGTCCGACCTGGAACGCTTATCATAAAGGAGAGTGTTTCAATCCCTCGAAGGTAGCAACTAAACAACCGTCCCGCACAACCCCCTAATTTTTCAATACCAAGTTTCAATCCCTCGAAGGTAGCAACTAAACGCTTTGAGGTTGGTGGAGTGATATGGAACTTACGAGTTTCAATCCCTCGAAGGTAGCAACTAAACACTGACACTTCCTTCTTCTTTGTACCCCTGGCGCAAGTTTCAATCCCTCGAAGGTAGCAACTAAACCCTCCTACTCGTCCTGGCATTCTTCGATGTAGCGTTGTTTCAATCCCTCGAAGGTAGCAACTAAACCCGCCGACCACCCCACGTACCTCCAGCACTCACCTCTTACTGCAGACAAAAAAATGTCGTCGGCCCCCGGCAGCGCAAAAACCACCGGAAACCGACGACAGCCCTAGAACTCGTCGCTTTCGTAACCACCGCTGAAAAGCTCCCGCCGCGCCGCGTCAGCTAATATATTGACCAGCTCGCCCTTCACGCGCAGCCGGAACTTACTCAGCACCCGCACCGGAGGGACCTCTTCAAACTCGCCGGGCACTGTACTATCCTCGCCGTTCGCCGTCCCCGCGACTGCTGCGTACGGGGCCTTTTCAAACCCCGGCAGCGTCACAATGGTCACACTGCCGCCGGCCATGCACCTGGTTACGGCAGTATAAATAAGATCCCGCCGGTTCAGGGACGTCCCCAGCGCCAGCACGACGTGCAGCGCCTGGCCTCCCTGCGCCTTGTGCACCGTCATGCTGTACGCCCTCTCCAGGTAAAAGTCCATCTCTCTCGGGCGGTAGTATGCCTTCACGGACTTCCTGCCGCGCGTAAATACCACTTCCACGAACGTCTCGCCGTTCATGACCACCCTCCTCACGACGCCCGTCATCCCATTGTATATGTCCGGCCGCTCCTTTACCCGGATCCCGCGCAGCCAGCCGGGTACCCCGCTCGACGACCTCTGATAGTCGTTCCTCACGGCCACCACCGGGTCCCCCACGCAGAACCCGCATTCCGGTATTTTCTCCCCGGAGCCGAACGCGGCCTGCAGCGCAGCGTTCAGTTTGCTCGTCCCCGCGCTCCTGCTCCGCGTCGGCGCGAGCACCATCACGTGCTCCAGCGGGACCCCGCCCGAGACCAGCTCCCTCACCCTGTGCACGACCAGGCTTATTATCCCGTCCTCATTATCAGCGTAGAGGATGTCGAACACGCCCGGTTTCGTGTGCTCGGGCTTTATCTCCTGCCCGGAACGTATCCGCAGCGCGTTTGCTACCACGAGATCCCCGCTGCGGTGGTTCCTCTCCAGGTGCACGCGCGCTATGCCGCTGTACCCCTCGTCCCCAAGCCTGATCAGGCCCGGGAAAATCCCCCCGGGACCCACGGGCCCCAGCTGGCCCGGGTCGCCCGCAAACACAAACCTGTTCCTCAGATCGCAGCCGCGCTCGCACGCATGCGTCAGCTTGTCCAGCAGCACCGGCGTTATCATGGAGCTCTCGTCCACCACCACCAGCCCGGAAGTGCCGAACGTATCGGGAAAACTCCCGTGTGGCACTTCCACCGCCAGGTCGGACTCATCCGCGAAAAACCTGGAATACCGGTGCACGGTAGCCGCGTACTCTTCACTCACGGTACCTTCCGCCGCGCGGTAGGCCGCCAGCGCCGTGGGCGCCAGCACGTCCGGGACTTCCCCCCGCAGGTACGCCCAGGCGTTCACCAGCGCCTTCAGCGCCGCCGTCTTTCCGGAACCTGCATACCCGGTCAGGACAGTTATCTTGTTCTCCGCCACCGCGCGGGCCAGTGCCAGCTGTTCGGGGTCCAAAGAAATCCCTTCTACCGCCGCGAACCGCGCCATCTCCCTCTCCAGCAGGTCCCCGTCCACGTCCACGCCCGGCGTCACCACCGCACGGGCCGTCCGTTGCGCCGAGTGCAACTCGCAGAAAAATACCCCGCGCAGGTATACCGCGCACGGCTTCTTCTCTCTACCGTTCCCTTCCTTACCGTTTTTCCCCGCGAAACTGTTGATGTCAACCCCGAAGTCTTCCTTTAAAAGGACGCACATCTCTTTGCTGTCCAGACATATCCCGCCGAAGCGCGACGCAAACTGCCTGTCTTTCAGCATGTCTACTGCCTTTCGTATCTCTTCGCAAGTGAAACCGTGTTTGAGCATGCGAACCCAGAGGCTCGGGAACCCTTCCACCCCGCTCATCCAGACAAAACAGTGCCCCTGTCTGCACTGCTCCATAAGAAATGCCGTAATATATCCTGCCGCCTGGAGGACCCTGTCCTTAATTCCCAGGTGTGAAGCTATCGCGTCCGCCGCCATCAGCCCTTCTTTGAAGTTGAATACCTGGGCCAGTACCCAGGGCTTCTCCTTCACCAGATCGAAGACCGTCGTCCCGGACGCGGCGGCCCTCCGGCGCAGCGACCTGTACGCATGGACGGCCTTCGATGCGTCCAGCCCCGTCCGGGCAGCGTCGAACAGCTCCGCCAGCCGGTTGACATCGCCCCCACCTGCCACGCGCTCTACCAGCTCCCTGAACTTTTCAGCCAGCTCGTTCCCTACTTCATGAGCAAACCCTTCAAATAAAACGTCGTCTGCCAGCTTCTGCTTCGCATCGTACGGGTTCTTAACTCCCAGCACTCCCAGACACCGGTCGTACTCTTCTTTCGTAAAAGCCAGTCCGTAGAGCTCCGCTACCGCCGCAAGGTCTTCGTAGCCAGCCTGCACGCCGGCGTCCTTCAGGTCGCAGATAAACAGGACTGTCCCACCCCTCCGGACACCGATCTCACCCCTGGCGACTACAAGCGTGCTGATAACCCGCATGAACCACAACAGTTCAAAAGGACACGTGAACGTGAGGACCTGGTTGGCGTACCTGCCGCGCGTCACCAGGATCTTCCCCCACGCTTCGTCGCCCTTGCGCGAGCTGTTCAGCTTGCGCGGTGAGGAAATGATCTGTCCGAAAAAGACTTCTTCCACAAAAATCACCTCCATAGAACTCTTTAAAAAAACAAACCGGAGGTCGGTCACCCGACCCCCGGGACGATATACTGCCTGCAGTCCAGCAGGGGACTGCAGGGACGATATTCCCTCTCTCTCCCGCCCTCGCCGGGATTGCCGCCAGCGCCTGGTGGTACGCTTTGCCCGGTACCCAATACGCACGTGCCCTGTACTCTTTACGCCTTCCCAATTGAACCGGCCTCTCGGCAGACCGTAACGCGGCCCGGATTGCCCCCGGGTCCGGGGATGACGCCCAGCGTGCGGCCGTCCGGCAGCTTCGCCGCCATGTTGGTGCGGTTGATGGCCGCCGTCAGCTCTTCCAGCCGGTCGGCCAGACCCATAACCCGTTCCCCCAGTTCCGCCGGGTCTTCCGGCGGCCTGTCGCCTTCCTGCATCCGGGCACCCGCAACGGCCCGCACGCGCAGGACCTGGATCTCGTCCTTGATGCGCTTCCGTTCGAGCAGGGCTTCCGCCAGTTTCATTTTGTTTTCCCTCCTGGTACAGATTCGGCCAGCAGCGCACCGTTTACCACCATACCCGGCCTTAACCCGTACCTTTCCCTGATTTCTTCCGGAATACTGTCAAATTCGACAATTCTTCTATGCGATACTTTGTCATCAGGATAACCTATTACTCTGACATCCTTATTTTTGTGAAGTTGAATGTAGCGGCTAATTTCTTTTTCATCCATTTTTACTGCATCCTTTCTCTACCCGAATTTTTTGATACTGCATTCATCAACGCGCTGCAAATATTTTTTGTAAGGCACTTTAAAAGCCCTTCAGCCCAGGAATATCAAGGCTTCCAGGCATTACAAAAACATTACACACAGTTTCTGCCAGTCATCCAAAAAAGACCGCCCGGCCCTTGAAAATCAAGGGCTCCGGCGGCCGTGCCCGCATTACAAAAACCGCCGTACTAAGGCGG
>NZ_JBNATZ010000215.1:0-4273 GCF_049701015.1 Desulfofundulus sp. | reverse complement strand
CGTTTCTCCCTTTGGGCAGGCGTCCTGCTGAAAACACAGGCACAAAAGCAATTAGTTCCTCCGGATCTTCGATTCTGATGATTCCTGTCTGCTTGAAAAAAGCATCGTAAATTCTGTCCACCCCCGCCAGGGAACCTGTATGGGAAGAGGCGGCCCTGGCTCCCGCCGTACTGCGCCCCACTTTCATAATCATGACCGGTTTTCCGGCCCTGGCGGCCTCTTCCGCCACCCGGCGCAGTTTGAGGCCGTCCTTCGCCCCCTCCAGGTACCCGCCCAGCACCCTGGTGCTGTCGTCCTCCACCATGTACCCCAGAAAATCCGCAAATTCCAGGTCCGCTTCATTGCCGACGCTGACGAAATAGTTCAGGCCAACCCCGCTGTAAAGCGCCTGGGCATAAATTAATGCGCCGTAGGCACCACTCTGGGTGACAAAACCAACCGTCCCGGGATGCACGTCTGCAATATCAACAATAAAGGCAAACGAAGCCATCACGCCGTTCCGGGTGTTGACCACACCCAGGCAGTTTGGACCACAAATACGGAGACCGGAATTCCTGGCCAGCCTGGCTATCCGGTCCTGGGCCAGGCGACCTTCCGGACCTGTTTCGGCAAATCCCGAACTGAAGATGATGGCTGCCTTAACTCCTTTTGCAACACATTGTTCCAGAGCATCATATACACGCGAGGCAGGTATGCTTATAACGGCCAGATCTACCGGGCCTGGAATATCCGCCAGCGAGGGGTAGCATCTTATGCCAGCAAGGGATTGGTACTTCGGATTTACAGGATAGATTTTGCCCCTGTATCCCTTGTTAATCAGGGCATGCAGCGGCCGCCCGCTGGGCTTTTCCGGATTATTCGAGGCACCTATCAGGGCAATTGATTCCGGCTCGAAAAACGGCTTTAACTGTTCAAATTCCTTGGTTTTGAAAGACAATATCAGCGCACCTCCAGAAATACCAGATCAGGGGATTATTCATCTAATTAACGGTTAATTTATTAAACCAGCAGTTTAAATTCTTAACACAGTCCCGATTAACGTCCTCCAACCTGGAACAAACGAAAATTAAAATCTCGTGAAAGGAAGTTTTGACTTTCCGGATTCAAAATTACTAGCCGGTCCCGGGTTAGTCACCAGCGTTCTGTCAAGTCCAAGCTTTAAAAACATTATGAGATTTCTATCAAAACTTTTATTGAAATTTTTATTTAAACTCTTCTTCGCAATATTTGTGTTCCTCGCAATATTTGTGCCATTATAAACCCGCTTCAGGGGGCCTTGTGTGTTTTGTAATGTTTTGTAATTGAAACCATAACGTTAAAAAACTGAACATTAATTGAACTTAAAATTCGACCGGCCATTTTGAATCCGGCTCTGAAGCTTTATGGCATAATAATTGCAGGCCACGTAACTGTTAAACTTTCATTAAATGAAATGCCCTGGCAGTCACCTGGAAACGTACGGTAAATTTCACACTAACAATAAAACCTGCAGGGGGAGGGGTTTGCATGGAGTACACCAAACTGGTAGTGGAAAAGCAGGACGGTTACGCAGTTGTGGCCATCAACAATCCGCCGGTTAACGCTTTAAGTCAGGCTGTCCTTACTGAGCTGAACAACCTGCTGGATGATTACCTCAATGACAACGAGGTCAGGGCTATTGTATTGACGGGTACGGGCGAAAAACTTTTTTCGGCCGGAGCTGACATCAGCGAATTCGCTTCCATCCGGGCCGGCAACAAACCTGAAATTAGCGGTCACGATGTGTTCTTTAAAATTGAAAATTACCCCAAACCGGTGATCGCAGCACTCCAGGGCAGCGCCTTCGGAGGTGGCAATGAACTGGCTATGAGCTGTCACCTCAGAATAATGTCTGCTTCCGCCAAAGTCGGTCTACCGGAGGTCAAACTGGGCATCATCCCGGGCTGGGGTGGAACTCAACGCCTGCCCAGGTTGATCGGCAAGACCAGGGCCCTGGAGGTCATGCTCACCGGCGACCCCTTGAGCGCCGAAGAAGCCCTGAGGTACGGGCTTGTCAACAAAGTGGTGCCTGCAGACCAGGTCTTGAATGAAGCCAGGGCGCTCGCGGCCAAATTGGCCAAGGGGGCTCCCGTCGCCATCAGGGAAATTTTAAAGGCGGTGACCAGAGGACTGAACACCACCATTGAGGAAGGCATTAAAATCGAGCAGGCCGGCTCCGCCATAGTCTTCGCCAGTGAGGACGCCAGGGAGGGCGCCAGGGCCTTTTTTGAAAAGAGGCCTCCCAACTTTAAGGGCAGGTAAAAAACAATATCTTTCCGGGAACCGCACCCAGCTAATTCTCTAAAGTCGGGTTATACCAAACGAAAAAGGAGAGTTAAACATGTCTGGCAACTTTTTTTATTCAAACCGGGACCATAAATTTATTATCAAAGAATGGCTGAACACCGAAAAAATCCTGAACTTTGACGCCTTTAAAGATACCTACGAGATCGACGACGTAGATATGATCCTGGACGAAGGTTTGAAAGTGGCCAGGGAGGTTGTTGCCCCTACCAATATTGACGGAGACAGGATAGGTGCTAAACTCGAAAACGGTAAAGTGAGCACACCCCCGTCATTCCACAAGCTTTACCGGTTCATGCAGGAAAACGGTTACGGCAACTCCCAATTCGATCCCAATGAAGAAGGTAAGCTGCCCACCATCCTGCATACCGCCCTGGAGGAATTTTTTAATGCGGCCAACCCCGCTTTTTATCCTTACATCGGCCTGGCCAAGGGTGCCTCCAACCTGATATATACGTTTGGCACGGAAGAAGACAAGAAGCGGTTCCTGCCCAAAATGTACAGCGGCGAATGGGCGGGTACCATGTGCCTGACCGAACCGTGCTGCGGCTCCGACGTGGGCGAAATCACCACTAAAGCCTTCCCAACCGAAGACCCCAGGGTATATAAAATCAAGGGGACCAAGTGTTTCATCACCGGAGGCGACCACGATCTCGCTGAAAATATTATCCACCTGCTGCTCGCCAGGTGTGAAGGAGCGGCACCCGGTACTAAAGGAATTTCCCTGTTCATTGTGCCCAAAATCTGGGTTAATGAAGATGGTAGCCTGGGTGAGCCCAACGATGTAACCACGGTGGCCATTGAACACAAAATGGGCATCAAGGGTTCCGCGACCGCCATGTTGAGCTTTGGCGACGAAGGCAAGTGCCGCGGTATCCTGCTGGGGAATCCGCCCGATGAAAACGGCAGGGCACAGGGTATGGCCCAAATGTTCATCATGATGAACGGCGCCAGAATGAGCACCGGTCTAACCGCCATGTCCATCGCCCAGGCGGCTTATAATTATGCCCTCCAGTACGCCAGGGAGCGCATACAGGGCAAGGCTATCACCAACCCCAGAGGACCGAGGGTGCGCATTATCGAGCACGAGGACATCCGGAGGATGCTGTTGTTCCAGAAGTCTATCATTGAAGCTTCCAGAGCCATGATCATGAAAAATTCCTATTACCTGGACCTGGCAAGGTACAGCAATGACCCGGAAGAAAAGAAAATAGCTTTGAGAAGGATCGAAGTCAATACCCCGCTGATCAAGGCCTATCCTTCGGACATGGTCTGGCAGACTACCGCGGAAGCCATACAGGTACACGGTGGTTATGGCTTCACTGAGGAATACCCCGTAGCCCAGTGTGCCCGGGATTGTAAAATACTGTCCATCTGGGAAGGTACCAACTTTATCCAGTCCATGGACCTGGTAGGCAGGAAATGGAGACTGGACGACGGCAGGATTTTCGCGGAATGGTTCAAAGATGTTATTGATTCCATTGAAAGCAAGAGAGAAATTCAGGACCTTGCCCGTGAATACGAAATCATGAGCAAAGCCGCGGCCACCTACCGGGAAATGCAGAAATCCTTCAGCGCGAGCATTGCTAAAAACATTAGATTAATGCCCCTTTATTCCACCCGGATCCTGCACGCCACTGCCATACTATGGGGCGGGTCGTTGCTTCTGGAACAAGCGGCCATCGCTGTCAGGAAGATTAAGGAACTGGGCGAAAGTCACTTTGACTACCCGTTCTACCAGGGGAAAGTACAAACCACGCGTTTCTATATCAGGAACATCGTGCCCGAGATATTTAAGATCGCTGAAATTATCAAGGACGGCGACACTTCAGCCATCGACATACTTGAAGAAGGGTTCTAAATTTTAAACCCGGTTTTTAACCCGGCATGAGATCCGGAAGCACTGCAGGAATGTAATTTAGCGGCGGTAGAAGCAGTGCTGAAGGCTGCC
>NZ_JBNATZ010000214.1:0-4308 GCF_049701015.1 Desulfofundulus sp. | reverse complement strand
CGGCAGGTTGATTGTGTTGAAACCGGGTACGGGTGAGATAGCCTATGTCTCACCGCCCGGACGTATACTCCTGGATAGTTGCGGTTTGGCCGCCAATGTTGGTGATGTACTGACCTTAAAGGAGTTGCGGCGGCTGGCGGCGGAAATGGCTGAAGCGGTACTTACCCTCGTTGAGCCGGGAGGCGGCAATAGCCTGGCCCGCCAACTTTTAATGGTGCCGCCGCTGCGCCTGGATTACACGCTGGATGCGCTGATGTTCTCGGGCGGTGTGGCCGAGTACATGTACGAGCGAGCCGGAGTACCGTTGACAATTGAGGAAGGTACACGATTTGGTGACCTTGGTCCCTTCCTGGGACAGGCCCTGCAGCAAGCTTGCCTGGCAAAGCAGTGGCAGCTCGCCAGGCCGCTGGAGACCATCAGGGCCACTGTTATAGGTGCCGGTACCCAGACTCTTAACATCAGCGGTTGTACCATACACATTGACCCGGCCATCCTTCCGTTACGAAATGTACCTGTTGTAAAGCCGTTTACAGGTGATGTGCCGGTGAACGCAGAGGAAGTTTCGGTGCAGATCAAGACGCAGTTGACTGCTGCTGGTCTGGAGCAAGGGGATCAGGTGCTGGCACTGGCCATACCCGGCCCGTTCGATCACACCTACCGGGCAGTTGTGGAACTGGGCCGGGGCATAGTGGACGGCATGAAGGGCTACCTGGCCGGGCCCCACCCGCTTGTGGTGGTGCTGGAGAAGGACTGCGGCCGGGTGCTGGGGCAGGTGCTCCGGGGTATGCTGGGCCGGGAGAAACAGGTGCTATGTATTGACCAGATCAATGTGGATGATGGTGATTATATCGATATCGGCTACCCGCTCATGGACGGGCGGGTTGTACCGGTGACAGTCAAAACACTGGTTTTTAACAATTAGGGCGTAGCGGGCAAGGAGGTGGACAGCAAAATGATTTTACAGCCGATTAAAGCCGAGGTGCTGGCAGTGCGCATCATCCCCAATGTGGCCCCCGATCTGGCGGAGAAGCTCAAGTTGACGCCGGAGCAGCGCAGCATAGGCATGCTCACCTGTACTATTGACGATGCCGGCTATACGGCTATTGATGAAGCCACCAAAAAAGCTCAAGTTGAAGTAGTTTATGCACGTTCATTTTATGCAGGTGCCGCGCATGCTTCCGGCCCTCTGTCCGGTGAGTTCATCGGCATCATAGCGGGGCCCAACCCGGCCGAGGTTCGCAGCGGTCTGGAAGCCGCCATTGTTACGCTGGAGGAGGAAGCTTTCTTTTACACTGCCAACGAAGAAGGTACCATTGCCATGTACCCGCATGTCATCTCCCGTACCGGCAGTTACCTTTCCAAAGTGGCCGGTATTCCGGAAGGCGAGCCGCTGGCCTATTTGATTGCCCCTCCCCTGGAATCTGTATACGGGGTGGATGCGGCTCTGAAGGCAGCCGACGTGCGCATGGTGGCCTGGTACGGACCGCCCAGTGAGACCAACTATGGCGGCGCCCTGCTTACCGGCACGCAGAGTGCCTGCAAGGCTGCGGCTGAGGCCTTCCGTGATGCTGTAATCAGCGTGGCCAACGGCCCGCGTAACTATTAACGGTACCGGTTCAACCGGACAATTAAATAATCTAAATAAATCCAACTTATTCAACAGGAGGTCTGCATCATGAGCACAACCAACGCCCTGGGAATGATTGAAACCAAAGGTCTCGTAGGAGCTATTGAAGCGGCGGATGCCATGGTCAAGGCTGCCAACGTTACCCTGATCGGCAAGGTACATGTTGGTGGCGGTCTGGTGACCGTTATGGTGCGCGGCGATGTGGGTGCCGTGAAGGCTGCTACTGATGCCGGTGCGGCAGCAGCACAGCGCGTGGGTGAGCTGATTTCCGTGCATGTCATCCCGAGGCCGCATGCCGATGTGGAATACATTCTGCCCAAACTTGAGAAGTAATGGCCGGGGTGCAAATTCTGGGGGGATAAGAATTGAAGGTAGTTACAGAACTGGAGCTGCGTGACCGTTACCGGAAAGCCCCCTTCACCAGTTTCGAACTGCCGGCCGGGGCCCGGCTGACGCCGGCAGCAGCCCAGTTTCTCAATGAGAGGAAAATAAGCCTTGTCCGGCCCGGTTCATCCCCCCCTCCTGAAGCTGAGTCGGCGGCAGCCCGCGCTGCCGGGTTTGCCGCCACCTGCTCCGGATACCAGTCTGCTACGACTGACCGTGTTGCAGGTTCCCGCACTGCTGAGGCTGTTCAGCAAGCACCCGGTGGCAAGCAGGAGTACCAGACACACCTGCACGGCAGCGAGCTGGTTATTAAAAACCACCCGAGGATCAAACTGCGCGGCCAGCTTGACCACCTTGAAGCTGAAATAATCATAGCCATCCTTGAAGCACAAAAAAATGGTCTTACAATGCTGGCCAACGAGTTGAAGTGGTTCCTGGATTGTATGCGCCAGGTGATGAAGGCCGAGGTAACCGGCACGCCTTTACCGGAAATTGTTTTCGGTGAACTTGACAGCAATCAAATCAGGGAACATTCGCACCATCCTGAAAAATACATCGGTGTTCGTCACTTTATGCCGGAAGCAAAACACGGCCTGATGATGGCACGTCTGAATTTGCTGCGCACTCTGGTCCGCCAGGTGGAACTGGCGGCGGTAGACGCCTTTTGTCACTCCGGCGGGGTAGAGCGGCAGGATCTGCTGACAGCCCTGAACCGTGCCAGCAGTGTCGTCTATATCATGATGTGTCGCCTGCTTGCCGGTACTTACTACAGGCCGGGTGTGTGAGCTGGAACAGGGGAGATGGGGTAAGTTGCTGATCCGGCTAATCAAATCGCCTTCTCCCGCAGTGTTGCGTATCATTGCTGCCAGGCGGCCCGGTCAGGATCGGCCGTCTCTGGATCGTGCCGGTGCCATTGCTCTGATTCAGGGGCAGCTGGCGGATATCCTGCTGGCTGCTGACCTGGCCGAAAAGGCGGCGGCTGTTGAAGTGGACGAGGTCCGCGGCAGTTGTCCACAGCACATGACCATGATTGCCGTATGGGGTGATACTGCCGCGGTTCAGGAGGCTGTGGAAGCAGTTAAGACGGCCTGGCCGGGGAGGGAAAGCGATGCTGCTCGGTAGAGTGGTGGACAGTGTCTGGTCGACGCGTAAGGACGAGACATTGACGGGGATGAAATTCATGATTGTTCGGTTGATTGAAGGTAGTGACGAGAGTTCCGGCTCCCTGATTGTTGCTGTCGATACCATCGGGGCCGGAATTGGTGAAAAAGTGCTTGTGGTGGGGGGCAGCTCCGCCCGCCTGCTGCCGGAACTGATGAACAAACCCGTTGATGCGGCCATTGTCGGCATTATAGATGAAGGAACGAACGAGTAGTCAGAGGTGGATGATCGATGGTCGAGGGACTTACGGATGCCATTGCCCGGGCTGGTGTGGTGGGGGCCGGCGGGGCCGGTTTCCCCACGCATGTAAAAATGGCTGCCAGGGCGGACTTCGTGATTGTCAACGGTGCCGAGTGCGAGCCGCTGTTGCGGGTGGACCAGCAGCTGCTGGAGCTGCATGCCCGGACCATGTGGCAAACCTTGAAAACGCTTGTTAAAGCCACCGGCGCCGCTCAGGGTGTAATTGCTCTCAAAGCCAAGTATAAGAGCGCTATTGCTGAACTGGAAAAGCAAAACCGAAGCAAAAATCTCAAGTTGCATATTCTGGATGATTTTTACCCTGCCGGCGATGAACATGTGCTGGTGAGAGAAGTGACCGGGCGTACCGTGCCGGAAGCCGGTATCCCCCTGAAGGTGGGGTGCATTGTTACCAACGTGGAAACCCTGCTCAATATAGCGGGTGCGCTGGGTGGCCAGCCTGTGGTGGATACCTGGTTGACAGTTGCAGGCGATGTTCCGCACCCGCTCACCTGCAGGGTGCCGGTGGGGACACCGGTACAGGATGTGCTGGCCCTGGCCGGTTGCCGGGATTTAAATGGTAAAGCTGTCATAGAGGGCGGGCCCATGATGGGGCGGCTTCTGGACAACCCCGGGGTGCCGGTTACGAAGACCACCAAGGGTTTGATTGTACTTCCTTCCTCCCACCCGCTGGTGGAGCGGAAGTCACGGCCTCTAGATAAAGAGTTGAAAATGTCGCGTATTGCATGTGTACAGTGTTTCCGGTGCAGTGAAGTCTGCCCGCGTCACCTGTTGGGTCACCGCCTGGAGCCGCACAAGGTCATGCGCTCGCTGGCCTACATGCTGCACGACGTGACTGCTGTCAAGTCCAGCCTGCTGTGTTCGGAATGCGGCGCCTG
>NZ_JBNATZ010000213.1:0-4323 GCF_049701015.1 Desulfofundulus sp. | reverse complement strand
CTTGCATTGATAGTCTGGAGCCTTTACATCCTACAGGATTATCCCCGCATGGTATATCGTCAATCATAAATTCCACAGGCACTACCTGCAGGACCTGCCTCCCGGGAGATACTTCTGTTCCCCTCAAAATCTGTATCAGGTCCGCCACATCCCCGGTGGTAATTTTCCCCCCACGACCAATACTTATCTCAGCATGTCTGGTGAGCACGTTTACACCGTGACCTGAAAAGCCCACACAAACAGCACCGACACTGCATCCGGCAGCCTCCTGCGCCATCTCCACGGCCCGCCGTACCGCTTGAGCTGCTCCTTCCACATCAATAACTATACCCTTGCGCATACCCAGGGATGGACACCAGCCCACTCCAGCCGCCCGTTCAGTATCGGCAACACGGGCTACCACCGCCACCATACTGGACGTACCCACATCCAGGCCAGCCACAACTTCCTTTCCAGTCAAGCGGGGCACCCCCTACCAGTTACTAAAAATGTAAAATTCAACGTCACCGGGTCTTTTCCCTTTAAACTTTATTTTAATTTTTTAAACAGGTACCGCCGTATAATAGCAAGGTTTTGAAACAACCGGACCCCGAAAGCCACCACGGCAGCCAAATAGAGATCGATCCCCAGACGCTCTCCAATAAAGGCCAGACCTGCAGCCAGCAGAGCATTGCTGAAGAAACCTGAAATAAAAACTGTGTTGTCAAACTGTTCCTCCATGGCTGCCCGGATACCTCCAAAAACCGAGTCCAGAGCAGCCAGTGCCGCCACAGAGAGATACTTGGCGTAAATCTGCGGAACCACCAGCGGGATGTTCAGTCCCAGCAACACCCCGAGAACCAGACCGGCAATAGCCAGCCAGATACCCAACCACATCTTCCTCACCCTTTAACCACTGGTTTGGCATAACGGAACTCCGCCGTGCGGGCATAACCCGGGACGGTAAGCTGACTGTAAGGTTGGATCTTCACCTGAACCCCGAGATCCTGTAAATATTCAACCAGCCCCCCCGGGATTTCCAGGGCACTTTTTAAATTATCCGGCTTACCGATAGCCAGGATATGATAGGGTGGTACCACCCTGGTCAGGTTAACATTAATAAACGGGGCAGCCCAGCGGATCTCTGTATGAGCCACTATGCGCTGGCCATTGATGGAAAGAGCCTCGGCACCAGCACCCCGCAGTTCATTGACCACCCGCAGCAGATCTTCGTCCCGGATAGTATAAAGAGTAACAGGCCCCCTTCCAGCCTGCTGGGGAGGATTGTCCAGTGTTACTTCAATCCCGGGACCGGTAACAGGGACCAGTCCGGCCAGCAACCTGGCTTTATCCAGCTCATCCCTGAGAGCCTTCTCTGCCTCCGTATGTCCCCGGGTAGCCTGCTCCAGTTTACGGTTTAAATCATCAGCCTCAGCTTCAAGTTTGCCGTTATCCTTCTCCAGCTGGCGGAGTTCCAGGGCCAGCTCCTGCGCCCGGCCAGCCGGAACACCCTGTTCAATGTGCCTGTTGACCCGGAACTGGAAAACGATGAGGAGGCCTAAAACCAGAGCTACCAATCCGAGGGACAGGTAAGTGGACAGCTTCATTGTCTTGCTCCTTCCTCGAGAGGACGGGCATATTCAAAACGTACCCCTCCCGTATAAGCGGGCACCGTAAGTTGGGCCATTTTTTTAACCTCCACCTGTATACCCCAAAAACGCAGTTGCTCCACAACCCCGCCTCTCATTAACAGGGAATTAATCAAATTATCCGGATTTCCAATAGCCGAGACGACAAAAGGTGGGGTCAGCCGCTGGTTGCGATTGGTTAAAATGGTGGGGCCGATACAGCGTATTTCGCTGGTGGCAAGCATCCGCTGCCCATTGATAGCTATAGCCTCAGCCCCTGCTGCTTTTAACTCGTTGATAACTTTCAGCACGTCTTCATCATGCAAAACATAGAGGTTCGGATTTTGCCCCGGTTGTAACGCCTGGTTGCTGTCATTTAAGGTTACCTCCACCCCCGGCCCCGCAACATCCACAAGGCCGGCTATAATACGCGCACGGTTCAACTCATCCTTCAAGGCATTCAAACGGGGATCAGCCGCCACTTCATCCAGGCGGGCCCGCAGGTCACTTACCCGCCTCTGGAGATCATCCCGCTCCTTCCTGGCTTGATTGACCCGGACAGCCAGGTCTTGCGTTTGCTTTACGGGGGGCGTTTCCTGGATGTCTCTGGTCAAACGAAACTGTACCACCAGCATCAGACCCATAACCAGCCCCACCAGGACGAACGCCCAGTGAAATCCCCTGATCTTCATGGTCTTGCCCCCAGTTTTATCTGGCATATTTAACTACTGGAACACCGGAGAGGTCTATGTAGTCTATCTGCCGGCTGCTCACCTGCTCGAGAACCTGCAGGAGTATACCTACTTTTTCAGGAAGATCCACGGGCGTACCCATACGGCATTCCACCCCATCCAGGGTATAAAACACTACCTGACCCTGATCATTAACGTGTATTTCCGAAAGCTTGCTACAAAGCGACCCTGGCAGTTGATCGATTACCTGCAGGGCGGTACCAAGTTTTGCATCATGGATTACCTGGCCAGGAGCAGGTGCATGGGTCAACACCCCCGTCACCACCGGCAGGGAACCGGTCACCCCGCTTTCCTGCAGGCAGACGCCTTCCCTGTCCACCTGCATAAAGCCGTCCTTGACGGGAATTAAAGCTACCGCCTTTCTTTCCTCTACTGAAATTACAATCCTGGACGGAAACTCACGGGTAAGCCTGACGTCTTTGATAAATGGAACAGTACGGATTCGAGACGCCGACTCTTTTAAATTAACTTTAAAAATATTGGTACCGGAAGCGATTCCGGAAAGTTCTACAATTTTTTTATCCGGCAGTAGAGTGTTACCCTTAACTTCGATTTCGCGCACCTCAAACAGAGGCGAACCCAGGAGGATAAAGGCGGCCAGCAGAACCACAAAAGCAAACAAAATCCTTTCGGTAAGATTTCTTCCGGTATGCCGCGGTATGCTCAACCTCCACCACTCCTATAGTTTGTCCTTGAACAAACAGAATTGATGCCCGCGGATACCTGGTATCCTTTGCTATCCAGCCTGCCGGCTGGCTCCGAGAAGCAATAAATACCCTCTTTTCCCGTTCCCGGATTATTATACCAAAATATTATAGCAACCAGAAAAACTTGTCCACCCAAAAACTAAAAAAGAGCCACATTTAAGTGGATACTCTCATAATCTTTGCCCCCAGGGCGGTATACTTTTGTTCCAATCTTTCATAACCCCGGTCAATGTGTTCTACACCTTCCACAACGGTACCATTTTCAGCTGCCAGGGCTGCCAGGACCAGGGCGGCACCCGCACGCAAGTCAGTAGCCATGACGGGAGCACCGGTAAGCCTTTCCACTCCCTTCACGATGGCTGTCTGCCCCTCCACCTTGATGTCGGCACCCATCCTCCTCAGTTCACTTACGTGTTTGAAACGATTCTCAAAAACTGTTTCGGTTATGATACTGGTTCCCTCCGCCAGGCAGGCCAGGGCCATCATTTGCGGCTGCATATCGGTAGGAAAACCGGGGTGAGGCAGAGTCTTGATATCTACTGCCCGCGGCCGCCCCTGAGCCACAACCCGCACATGTTCATCACCCGTCTCCACCCAAAAGCCCATTTCCTTTAATTTGGCCAGTACAGGCTCCAGGTGTTCGGGAATAACATTGGTTACCGTGACATCTCCACCTGTAATGGCACCAGCTACCAGGTGCGTCCCCGCTTCAATGCGGTCTGGAATTACCACGTGTTCCACTGAATAGAGATGTTTCACTCCTTCGATTCGGATTACATCCGTACCTGCACCTTTGATTCTCGCCCCCATCCTGTTCAAAAAATTCTGCAGATCTACTATCTCCGGTTCCTTGGCAGCATTGCGGATGATAGTGGTACCCTCTGCCAGCACAGCAGCCATCATAATATTCTCCGTAGCACCCACACTGGGAACATCCAGGTGGATTTCCGCTCCCACCAGTTTATCAGCTTCCACGGTAATATAACCGAAACTTTCGTCAATCCTGGCTCCCATAGCCTTCAGACCTTTTAAGTGCAGGTTCATAGGCCGGGAACCGATATTGCAGCCGCCGGGGTAGGAGATCCTGACACGGCGAAATCGTCCCAGAAGAGGTCCAAGCACCAGGTTGGATGCCCGCATCCGGCGCATTAAGTCTTCCCCTACTTCCAGAGATTGTATGTGAGTGGTTTCAACCCTTACGGAATCACCTTCCCTTTGAACTCGTGCCCCCAGGTGATCCAGGACATCACACATGGT
>NZ_JBNATZ010000212.1:0-4339 GCF_049701015.1 Desulfofundulus sp. | reverse complement strand
TATGACCGGCAAAGAAAGCGTTAAAGAATGTAACCACCGAAGGTACTGTATACATAGCATTAACAGGTGGGTTATATCCCCTGGAAAGCAAGACACCTATAGCCTGGATATTTTGAACGCCGACCACCATAAAGAAGAGAGGTACTCCCAGTTCTATCAGGCTTTTAAAATTAAATTCTGGAAATATTACCACTGGTTTTGCTATTTCCCAGGTAATAGGGACAGCTTTACTTAAGCCACTCACTTTTATCAATATAGCGCCTACGATCATCGCCACTACGACACCTGGGATTTTACTGGATAAACCTTTGAAATAATACCAAACAAAGAAGATAGCCAGCATTATCCCGTAAATTGAAGGTACTGTCAGGGCACTAGAAAAAGCATTGAGACCAAAACTTAAGAGCACACCGGCTACCATTCCCAACATAATAGGTACAGGTATGCACTTGATAACGTTCTTAATTGCTCCTGTCCCCGTGAGTACCAGAACAATTACTGCAATAGCTATATATACGCCTACCGCTTCGTAGATACTTCCACCCGATGCCAGGTATTTACCGATAAGCACTGAACCTGGAATGCTATATGCTATGACCACCGGTGTGCGATAGTAAAGAGACATAAACATAGTAGCCAACCCGGCAAAAAAGAAGATGGCGAAGATCCACGATACAGCAATATCATCTGAAAGCTTCCCCTGTTTTGCAGCATTCATAACAATCATCCCAGGACCCATGCTGCTAAATAAAGCACCAATCAGACCGGTAGTAAGACCTGGGAAAGAAAGGTTTTTAAATAGTTCCTTAAAGCTTTCGGTAATACTAAATCCTTTCTCGACGAGGAAAACTCCCCTCATAGCCTCTTATACCTCCCTGGAATGTTTAGTTAGATAGATTTAAAAAATATTTGACATTATCAAACATTTTCCATACTTTTTTATATCGTGTTAAAATTCATGTACGGGGATCCGGTTTCCTTCGCGGAACCGGACCCCCATTATTCATACAGTTTATCAACCAGCCAGAGCCTGTTTATGCCGGGCCATCTCGTAAGCCACGTCAATAATATAGTCTTCCTGGCCTCCTACAATCTTGCGGCGCCCCAGTTCCATCAAAATGTCCCTCGGGTCCAGGCCGAACTTTTCCGCCGCCCTGTATGTGTGCAAGAGGAAACTGGAGTACACGCCGGCAAAACCCAGCATGATGGAAGCATTGTCGATCACCTGTGGGCGGCGCATCATGGGCTCCAGGACAGTGGCAGCATCCATTATCTTATAAAGATCAACGTCTACCTCGCAGCCGACCTTTTTGAGTGCTGCCACAAGAACTTCGGTAGGCGCGTTACCCGCTCCGGCTCCCAAACCGCGCAGGGTCCCATCCACCACCGTGGCCCCTGCTTCCACTGCGGCCAGCGTATTGCCGATGGCCAGCCCCAGGTTGTTATGGGCATGGAAGCCCACCGGAACCTTCAGGCAGGAGCGCACGTAGCCAACCTTTTCCTTAACCTCCGGCGGAGTCATCGCCCCTGCCGAGTCCACCACATAGACCACATCCGCACCGTAACTTTCCATCAACCTGGCCTGCTCGGCAATTTTTTCCTTGTCCACGGTATGGGACATCATCAGGAAACCTACTACTTCCGCCCCCATCTCCTTGGCCAGGCCCATGTGTTCTTCCGATATGTCCGCCTCGGTAACGTGAGTGGCAATGCGGAAGACCTTTACCCCGGCTTTCACCGCCATCTGCATGTCTTTACAAGTACCGATACCGGGCAGTACCAGGGCTGCCAGCTTGGCCCGCTTGAGCACTGGAGCAACTGCACGCAGGTACTCCTCGTCTGTGGCCGCGGCAAAACCGTACTGGAATGAATGCCCGGCCAGGCCGTCGCCGTGAGAAACTTCGATTACGTCCACGCCGGCTTCATCCAGGGCGGCTGCCACCCTGGCCATCTGTTCCGGCGTAAACTGGTGGGCCATGGCGTGCATCCCATCCCGCAAGGTGGTGTCCATAATTCTGATCTCAGGCACAGCTTTCCACATCCTTCCGACTGTAAATCCCCAGCAGGCGCATGGCCATCAACTCGCCCACCCGCGCAGCAGCCGAAGTCATAATGTCCAGGTTGCCCGCATAAGTGGGCAGGTAATCCCCCGCCCCGGTTACTTCAATGATCGTAGTCACCTTGTTCCCTTCCACCAGCGGTTCCACCCGCAGCCGGTAACCGGGAACGTACTCCTGAATGCGCCGTACCATGTCGTGCACTGCAGCACGGATTTTATCTTCATCCGGATGCTCCACCAGAGTGTAGATGGTGTTATGCATCATAATTGGGGGCTCGGCTGGATTCAGGATAATAATGGCCTTGCCCTTTCGTGCTCCCCCCACCACTTCCAGAGCCCTGGCGGTGGTCTCAGTAAACTCATCGATGTTCTGGCGGGTCCCCGGCCCGGCGCTTTTACTTGAAATGGAAGAGATGATCTCGGCATATTGAACGCCTGCGGCCCGGTTGATGGCCGCCACAATGGGCACGGTAGCCTGGCCACCGCAGGTAACCATGTTCACGTTCATGGCGTCCAGGTGCTGATCTATGTTAACCACTGGAACTACGTAAGGACCCACCGCCGCCGGAGTGAGGTCGATGGCAATTTTACCCGCCTCCCGCAGCAGGGGGGCGTGTTTGAGGTGAGGCTTGGCCCCGGTAGCGTCAAAGACAATCTTGATCTCAGGTTCCCGCAGTACTGCATCGATACCTTCGTGTGAAGCTTTAATACCGAGCGATCTGGCCCGGGCCAGGCCCTCGGATTCCGGGTAAATACCCACCATCATGGCCACTTCCACGTATTTGCTGCGCAACAACTTGTACATCAGGTCGGTACCGATGTTACCCGGCCCGACAATCGCCGCCTTTATTTTTTCCAAAGGTACATCCTCCTCAAAGTTAAAATTAAGCACCTACAAATCTCGCGCTTACCGTACCCAGGCGGTCGAAAGAAGCGCGGATGACCGAGCCGGGACCCACCGCCACCGCCTGGGTGAACGAACCGGAAAGCACCACCATACCCGGCTCCAGGCTCAACCCGTAACGTGCCACAGCATTGGCCAGCCAGGCCACGGCCGCTGCCGGGTGGCCGAGTACCGCAGCTCCCGCCCCGGTAGCAAAGACTTCACCATCCTTCTCCAGAACCAGCCCGACCAGACGCAGGTCCAAACCTTCCACCGGCCTTAATGTCCCACCCAGCATAATGGCTGCCGAGGAAGCATTGTCAGCAATGGTATCCTGAATTTTTATCTTCCAGTCCCTGATCCTGCTGTCAATAATCTCTAAGGCAGGCATTACCCCCGCCGAGGCCCGCAATACATCGGCCACGGTAACCCCGGGACCAGCCAGACGGTCCCGCAGCACGAAAGCTATTTCTGCTTCTACTTTGGGCTGGATCAACCTTGACAGGCGTACCGGCTCACCCTCAAGCAGCACCATGGTATCCAGAATATGGCCGTAGTCCGGCTCATAAACGCCCAGCATCTGCTGCATGGCCCTGCTGGTCAGGCCAATCTTCATCCCCACCACCTTCTGGCCCCGGGCACACTTGCGTTCTATCACCTTCAATTGAATCTGATAGGCCGTGGGAATATCGATTTCCGGCCAGGCCTCTGTCAGCGGCTCAACAGGTACTCCCGTTTCTTCCGCCTGCAACAGCCGCCCGGCCCAGTCTTCAATTTGCACCATTTCTCAACCCCACCTATACCTATTCGGTAATAATGAATAATGTTTTGACATCAGGCAAATGTATGAGGATACATTCCACTGTTGGCCCTACGCTGGTCCCAGAACCTCAAAGCGCAGGTCAATCAATGTTGCATCCAGCACCGAACGCCCTATATCTACGATGTCCACATCCAGCTCTGCAATGGCCGGCAGTTCCTCCCTGGTGATTCCTCCGGAAAAAGCAAGGCGTACTCTCTGCCGCCACTCACGCCCGCGCAGGTATCCGGCCACTCTGGTTACATCCTCCATGCGTCCGGTATCTACCATCAACACAGCAGCCCCATTGATTACCGCCTGAGCAGCCTCTTCGGTAATGTCGCCCCATTCACCGCGCAGCTGGATGACCTTTTCGCCGGGTAGTTCTGCTACCGCCTGCAGCGTGCTGGAGATACCTCCAAACATGCGGATATAGTTTTTGTCCAGGTAGATGAACGGGTCGTCGAGGATCCGGGTGGCCACACCGCCCACGGCCGCAGCCCGGCGCAAGTTTTGCCGCCAGGGCAGGGGGAGCTTTTTCCACCCCCCACAGACCACCCGGATACGGCCGGGGAGCATCTCGCGGAACGAGCGGGCG
>NZ_JBNATZ010000211.1:0-4351 GCF_049701015.1 Desulfofundulus sp. | reverse complement strand
GGGCATTGTCGATGCCGAGCACCCGCCCCGGGTAGGCTATCTTTGCCAACTTAAGGGTCAGCTCCCCCGTGCCGCAGCCAACGTCAAGCACCTCCTCCCCGGACCGGACTGCCGCAAGCCGGATCAGGAGATCTCCCACCGCAAAACGCTGCCGGGAAACCGCATCGTATTCGTGACCGTTCCAGTCGCTGGTTGCCATAACCAACCTCCTTGTATGCTAAGCCCATAAGAGCTCAGGTGCTGCAGGGGCAGAAGCGCGGCAAACCCAACAGGGTGGCCGCGCCGGCTATGGTGGTGCCGTAAAAGATCGCCGGGCACGGGGCATCAAGCCACTCGGTGATCGTGCCGTTGGCCAGGGTGCTCCCGGTGACCAGCAAGACGTCTGCCCAGCGCCGCATCGCCCCCGTGTCCCCACGGCCGTCCTCGATCATCACCCCGGCCCGTTCTTGGTCAATATTTTCAGGGTCGAGATCCAATACACGCACCGGAAAATGGCCAGCACAGGCCTCCACCAGAGCCGGTTGCAACCCAACGAAGCCTACCCGCGGCGTGCCGAAGCGCGCCTTCAAATAGTTGACCAGTTCCACGGCACAACGACGCGGCCCCTCATCGCGACAGTGAACAGTTCCTGTAATCTTCCCTAGATGCCGCAACAGGGAATTAAGCGTAGCCACGAATACGGCACGCGTGTAATTATCGCTAAGCGAGAGTCCAAAGACTTCCTCGAGGGTACCGGTAAAATGCCCCGGCTGGTCGGTAAAAGCCTGGCCGCGCGCACCCTGAAACTGCGCCTCCACCAGGCGTTCTTTCCCACTCTGGAGAGGAAAGTCTAATCTCCCCGGATTACCGATAGCCTCCTGGGGCGTGAGCACCCGGGAGCGCACCTCAACCGGCAAGACAAACAACCCGGCCCGGTCAGCTAGTTCCGCTGCCCGCTGGCGTAATACGTCGTAAATATCCAACCTTATTGCACCTCCTAAAACCCCTCTAAACCTCTACTGGACGAAACTCTAGCCTAATCGCATTTTTTAAAGTGAGAGTGGTCGGCCAGCAGGTAACAAATTATGCCGCCTGCTCACAACCTTATGGTGCGGCGCAATTACTTCCACGTTTTCGCTTAGGCCAGCGGCAGGCCGGCGAAATTCGCTTTCCGGCACGGTAAACGCAAACTCCTCCGCGGGCGGGTTACGGTGTCAACCTAGACTTTATCCGGCTTTGTTATCTCTATCCACTTGCAAACCTCACTCTCAATAGCGGTATTGATAATTGGATTGTGGTTATATGTCCATTACAATGGTAATACTTTTCGTTGAACAGCGTCAACACTTCTGACTTTCCTCGCGTTTATCCCCCTACAGCTTCCCCTTTTCTCCTGCCAGCAACCTTACAAAAACCTTAACCAGCTGCGGGTCAAACTGACTCCCTGCACACTTCTTCAGTTCCTCAAGAGCCTCTTCGTGCGACATTGCACCGCGGTAGGGGCGATCCGATGTCATCGCGTCGTAGGCGTCGACTATGGCCAGAATGCGGCTCAAGAGGTGGATCTGCTCTCCCTTCAGTCCCAGGGGATAGCCCTGCCCGTCCCACCGCTCGTGATGCTGGAGAATGTAAGGGGCCACCGGGGCCAGCTCGCCAGAGGAGAGAGCAATGCGGTACCCCACTTCGGAATGGCGCTGGATTTCTTTCCTTTCCTCTTCAGTGAGAAGACCGGGCTTGAAGAGGATGTGGTCCGGCACTCCCAGCTTGCCGATGTCGTGCATCTCCACCAAGAGGCGCAAACTGTCCATTTCTTCACGCGAGAGCCCCACTGCCTCTCCCAGCATGCAGGCAATCTCTTTCATGCGCTCCGTGTTGTGGAAATCCTTCTCCGCCAGGGCTGCCTTGAGGGCGCGGATCACCGCCGCCCGCGGGTCCTTCCCGCCGGCAAGCTTGTTCATGTACATCGCGTCGTCTGCTTCCTTGTAGACTTCCCACAGCCGACGCGAAGCATCTTTTGCCGTCGCCACACCTACGGAGATGCTCAAAGGGAGATCCGGATGCTGCATGTTGTCCTTTTCAACGGCCTCATTTATGCGCCTTGCCACTTCTTCCGCCGTCTTCCGGTCTGTCTGGGGCAGGATCACGGCAAACTCGTCCCCGCCGACCCGGGCCACCACGTCGGACCCCCGGACGCAGCTCGCAATTACTTCGGCCGCACGGCGCAGGAGTTCGTCACCCTGCTCGTGCCCCAGCATGTCGTTGATCACTTTCAAGCCGTCCAGGTCGCATAGAATGAGGCTGACAGGAAAAGAGCGCCCCCTGTCCAGCCGACGCAGTTCTTCCTCGAAGAAAGCACGGTTGTACAGTTCGGTGAGGGCATCGCGGGTACTCCAGCGTCTCAGCTCTTCTTCCATCTTCTTGCGCTCACTAATGTCCCGGATGCACTGGACCGCCCCGAGCAGGTTTCCCCTCTCGTCGTAGACTGGGGCCGCAAGGGTCCAGAAGTGAAGCCCCCTGCCACCGCGGGCGAAAGGAGCGAAACCTTCGCCGACAAGAATATGACCCTTCAGTTCGATTTTATCGTACTGCTGTCCCCACTGTGTACCATTGCCGAGCAGGATGTTGACGAGGATGGGTCTTTTCTCCCCGTAAAACGGGACGGCGTAAGCGTATTCTCCCCTGCCCAGTATTTCTTCCTTCTTAACTCCCGTCATTTCTTCCATGGCCCGGTTCCACACGAGCACCCTTCCTTCGCGGTCAACGACAAAGGTGGCATCCGGGAGGGAATCAATGATTCTTTCGAAGAGGTTCAGCTTCTCCACCAATTTTTCCGGCAGAAGTTTACTGCTGGCGCCAAGCAGGAGTTTAAGAAATTTTTTTGCCGCTTCGGCTTTTACCTCTGGCAGAGCGTCCACCAGCCGGTAAAGCTCGTCTTTTCCTCGACCCGGGTTCACGCAATCCACCGCTCCTTTTGAACACTTTTCTCCGGATATTTTTTATTCTTCAGGGAACAAAATCCTGCTCCGGAAAAGAGAAGAAACAGACGGTTATTTCCCGCCGCGGCCTCCGACGTCCTTGGGCCGAGCTTTAACTCGGTAGTACTCATCAGCTTATCCACCTTCCGGCCGGCCGCCAGGAGTTTCTCTCTGTCGCCGGGATCGACGGCCATCAATTCTCTCCTGGCCTTTTCCAACCGCAGAATTGTCCTGCCGAGATCCAGCAAAAACCTCCCCCTCTCGCCACTTGCACCAGACTCAATTAAACCGCTTCCTGGAAAGAGCGTCAAGGGAAACACTGTCGAATGGTGTCGGATCGACAGGGTTTTCCTTATTAATAAAAATCGCATAAAGCATAAAATTTTTCGGCTTTACAACCAATTAATTATGGTAGAAGAAAGAAGCGAGGGATTATCATGCAAAAACAACAGGCCTTTGTACCTGAAAAAATAAAAAAGTTTCTCACGGAAAACGGGTGGGAAAAAGTCTACGACAGCTTCCCTGATGGCCATCAGACGTGGCATAAATATTATCAGGGCTTCTGGGAGTTGGTTATCTACTCTATGGAGGACGGCCGGCACCACTGCAACCTCTGGTACGGAAGCGATGGCATAAAGCCAGAAGCCATCTTCTCACTGCGTTCCATCAGGGCGGTATTGCGGCGGCGGGGACTGGCAACATAACTCAGCCTTCTGTACCGCCCGTACCTTTTTCCTGCACTTGGGCAAAAAAAGTCCGCACGCCTGGGCTTCCGGGTTGCCACGGGAAAGCACCTTAAGAAGCACCTCTTTATTTCCTGCTATCTTCAAAACTTCCAAAGCATGCAGGGTGTCCGGAATTGCTTTTTTGAGGGTTCCGTAACCGGGCAAGTCTACTACGCAGCCCCAACGCATTTCTTCCCGACCCTGGATTTTGACCAGAAAACGGCAGTCAGTGCACCGTCTTATGGCCTTCTCCCGCATTTCCGGTAGGATGATGCGGTGGCCTTCCCACAGCTGATTATCCAGCATACCTTACACCTGCCCCTGTAAGGGAGGAAGCCCTGAAGATTGCTTTCTCCCCGAATCTGCTCCGTATGTAGTCGCAGGACCGCTCAACTCTACTCAGTTTCTCCCTATCACCGAATAGCGTAAGTTGTTCTGGAGGCTTCGGAACCAGCCCAGCAAGGGCTACTCCCACCATGCGCACGGGCCAGCCCTCGGGCCAGTGCCGCTCCAAAATCTCCACCGCCGCCCGGTAAACGTCTGCGGCCAGGTCGGTGTGCGTGCGAAGGGTTTTCATGCGCGATAAATATGCAAAATTGGCGTCCTTCAGGGAAAGTACCACAGTTTTGCCCGCGTATCCCCCCATCCTCACTCTCTCAGCCACCCGGTCGG
>NZ_JBNATZ010000210.1:0-4353 GCF_049701015.1 Desulfofundulus sp. | reverse complement strand
AGATTGAAGAAGGTAATCTTGAAGGTTTAATTTCTACTATTACCCTAATGGAGATAATGGCTGCACCAAAAATGAGCAAGGAGCGTCTATCAGCCGTTGAGGAATTATTGGGAATCTTTGAGCATTGTCCGGTTGATAATCAGACCGCAATTACAGCTGGTGGTCTTTTAGCGATGTACCGCCGCTCACATGGCCTGGAACCGATGGATGCTTTAATTGCAGCGACGGCCAAAGTTAATGAAGCCGTCCTTTTTACGTTGAATACAAGGCATTTCAAATATATAGAGGGCTTGAGTGCAGTCAATCCATATGATGCGGAGGTATAAAATATGCACGTAATTCGGGGGTGTATCGCCCATTTGCTGGAGGTAGACTTTCATGATTGACCTGCACGCGCATATTCTTCCCGGTCTTGACGACGGCGCACCGGATTTGGGCGAGGCTTTGTCTATGGCCTGGCTGGCGGTGGAGGACGGGATCGAGTTCCTGGTGGCCACACCCCACGTCATGGAAGGGGAATACTCTACGGACCGCGAGGCAATTCTCAGTGCTGTAGAGCAGTTGAACAGCCATTTGGATAAATACCAGATTCCCCTGAAAATACTGCCGGGTGCTGAGTACCGCCTGGAACCGGACCTGCCGGAACGCCTGGCCCGGGGGGAACTGGTCACCTTGAACGACGGGGGCCGTTACTTGCTGGTAGAACTCCCGCCCGCTTTTGTGCCTCCATATATGGAGCGGGTGCTCTACGAACTGCAGCTCCAGGGGGTTACCCCCATCATTGCCCACCCGGAAAGAAACGCCTCTTTCTGCCGCCACCCCGACCTGCTGCAGGTCCTGGTTTGCCGTGGGGTGCCGGCCCAGGTTACCGCGGGCAGCCTGACCGGGATGTTCGGGCGGGAAGCAGCCAGAATGGCCATTTATTTCCTGGAACACGGCCTGGCACACTTTGTAGCTTCCGATGCCCATTCTTCTACCGGGCGCACTCCCGTGCTTTCTCCCGCCCTTGCGGAAGTAAAGCGCCGCCTGGGGGCTGACGCAGCCTGGAAGCTGAAGGATAACTCCCGGCGGGTACTGGAGGGCCGTAACATTGCTATTGAGGCGGTCGGGAAGGTGCCGACCGGCAGGAGAGGTTCACTGCGAGCGTTTCTGGAGAAGTTCGTTTCAAAGAGGAGAGGCGGATGAGAAAACAGCTGTTTGACGACAAAGCTATTGGCTACGACTCATGGTACCAGACTGCTGCCGGCCGTTTCGTGGACCGGGTGGAAAAGGAGGCCGTATTGGCCTACCTGGAGCCGGAGCCCGGGATGAGCGTGCTGGATATAGGTTGCGGCACGGGCAATTATTCCCTGGAGCTGGCCCGGCGGGGGCTGAGAGTAACAGGGCTCGACATTTCACCGGGCATGCTGGCGAAGGCGCGCGCCAGAGCTGAGGCTGAGGGATTGCCGGTGGAATTTATCCTGGGGGACGCCGGGCGGCTGCCCTTCGAGGACAACAGTTTCGACGGCGTTATTTGCGTATGCGCCCTGGAGTTTCTGCCGGACCCGGACACGGCCCTGCGGGAAGCTTACCGGGTTCTGAAGCCGGGCGGCAGACTGGTGGTGGGGGTAATCGGCAGGGACAGCAGCTGGGGCCGTTTCTACGCGGCAAAGGCCTGCCGGGACCCCGGCAGTGTCTTCAGCCGGGCGCGATTTTATACTCTGGACGAACTGTGGCGCGTTATGCCGGGCAACACAGTGCGGGTCCGTGCGGTGCTGTTCACCCCACCGGACTTTGACTACCGGCAGGAGCAGGCTGCGCTGGAACTGGAGGCTGCTGCCGTCAAAGCCGGGCGCACCGACGGCGGGTTCATTTGCGCGGTATCGGTCAAGTAGAGACAAAGCGTTCTGGTACAATCACGGCCCGCGCTACGCCCGGCAGACAATATCGTCACCATTTAAAAGTAAATTTGTCCCTTACCGTTGGCTCCTGGTTATAAGTTCAAGAAGGTAATGCAGGCGCAGTTGTTGAATAATACTAAGTATTACAAATTGCCAGAACATTATGGTGGGGGAGGCGGGGGGAATCGTGGCACCGGTGCAGAAGAAATTGAGGGCCGCCGGAGTGGTTGGAGATTGAGCATGGCATGAGGAAAACATCATGCAAGGGTTTGTTCAATAATTGTCGAAATCATCTATAGAGGGACTTGCCCGGTTGCTTTAAAGTTTGCAGGAAATAGCTTGTTATGCTGGGTGATTTGGGGGGAGAACTCTCAAAATGACTCCTGATGCTAAGGTAACATTTTTTGAGGGAAATGGTAAGGGAAATTTTCAGTTGATATGGCGCCATTTTGTTGAAAAAGGAGTTCTAATCGAGCCCGGAGTTCGCCCTGTAATTGCAAGATCGTGGCAGAGATCGACAAGAATAGACCCATTCAGCAATCAGAGAATTGTCCTGCCAAAGCAGCGGTTGGATTGGCGGAGGAGACAGTATCAAGATCTTATTTCACTTGCCAGGCCTGTGATGCAGGAAATATTATCATTGGATGAAAAGTGTTATGTCCTGCTGTCCGATAGTGAGGGTTATATCATCGAGAAGGTAAGTAAAGTTGAATGCCCTATTCCTTTAGGTGCAAAATGCAGGGAAGAGGATATAGGTACCAATGCAATTGGGACGGCCCTGATCGAAAGAGGGCCTGTGGAAATCAAGGGGTATGAGCATTATGTGCCAAGGCTGCACAGTTATCATTGCGCGGCTGTTCCTATTTATGATGCAAAGGGAAATATAATCGGTGTGATGGATGTCACTCGCCCTGAGGGAGATTTGCCTGCAGGCATTCTGCAATTGCTAAAGTTTGCAGGGAAGTTAATCGAGTATCAGTTAAACTTCAGACAGAAATGTTGTTGTAGTGGAAAGATCGCATCGACTCTCGGGACACTGGTAGATCTCATAGATAAGTGCACTGTTATTGTTGATTCAGGGGGTAGAATTGTTTATGCGAATAAAAAGCTCTGCGATTTTCTGGAGATAGATAATCAGCAAAAAATTATGGGACTTCACTATTTAGACTTGTTAAAATCTAGCGATAATATGGATAAACAAACAACTTTCTCTGTTCATAATTTTCCTGCTGGTTACAATCGGGGATTGGCAAAAGAAATAGCAGGCAAGGTTATTGGTAAAAGACAGATCGGGAATTGTCAGGAAGCAAGTACCCTTGTTTTGCTTGACTTTAAAAATAATGCTTCTCTTTCCAGTCCCAGCCGTTCTGTTTACAGGTTTCATGAGATCACAGGTAAGGCGAAGTGCTGGAGCGAAATTATCTGGAGGGCAAAAAAAGCCGCTCAGGTTTCTTCAAATGTGCTTATTGAGGGTGAAAGCGGAACCGGCAAAGAGTTAATAGCGCGGGCCATTCATGATGAGAGCGGGAGGAAGGGGCCTTTTGTTCCTATAAACTGTGGAGCGATACCAAAGGACTTAATTGAGAGCGAATTGTTTGGCTATGAAGATGGGGCTTTTACAGGGGCCAAAAAAGGTGGAAAAATGGGAAAGTTTGAGATTGCAGAGGGAGGCACACTTTTTCTTGACGAGATAGGAGAAATGGCGCTGGAAATGCAGGTACATTTGCTGCGGGTTCTCCAGGAGAAAAAAGTCACCCGGCTTGGTGGAACTAATGCAAGGTCTGTTGATGTCCGGATTATTGCTGCCACAAACCGCGATCTGCGTAAAGAGGTTGAAGCGGGAAGATTCAGACAGGACCTTTATTTCCGTTTAAACGTAATTAATATCAAGTTGCCCCCGTTGAGAGAAAGAAAGGAAGACATTCCGATTCTTGTAGAATACTTCTTTTTGAAGTTTTGCCAGCAATTTCAGAAAAACATTACCTCAGTGGATAAAGAAGTCATGGAGATTCTCTGTAACTACGATTGGCCAGGTAACGTTAGGGAGCTGAGCAATGTCATTGAGAATGCGGTAGTTTTTACGGAAGGGGACGTTATCTTGCCCGAGGTTATACCACCTTATATAAAAGAGTATGAGCCTGTTCGTGATTTGACTGGAGGAAGTCTCAGGGAAGTAGAGGAAAAGTTGATCCTGGAAACACTGAAGATTCATAACGGGAATATTTCCAAAGCAGCGAAAGCCCTGGGGGTAACCCGTAATACCATTTACAGAAAGATAAAATCTGCTAAGTTGGATATGGATTGACATTTAGGACTAACTGGGAACAAAACACCCCCCGGGCTTGCCCCGGCTGGTTGCTTACAAGTGTACCCGGTCTTGGCGTCAGGATTAGATGGGGCGGGTGCGGGGTGGAAAGAAAAGCCTGCCGGATAAGCTTTGCGAAGCTGGTAACCGTGGCTGGACCGGCAGGAG
>NZ_JBNATZ010000209.1:3440-4366 GCF_049701015.1 Desulfofundulus sp. | reverse complement strand
CGTTCGCCCTTTTCCCAGAGATGGATATCAGAACCGCAAATACCGACCTTGGTAACAGAAATAATCACCTTTTCTCCATCACTCTTCGGCTCTTCAGTTTCAAGCACCGACAATCGCCTTTCCCCTGCAAGCGATACCGCCCGCATAGTTTTTCGATACCCCCTTTACAAGTATTTTTTGCAGTTCGCAGGCCCGTGCAATAGCTTTGCTAAACAGCCAGTGCAATAATCAACGCAATAATCGTACCAAAACACAAATCGGGCATCTCCTCTTTCAATTAACGGAGGACAACAGAAATTAAGGCCTGTGTAATAATGCAACAGTGTGTAATATTTGAGCATTTTCATCTTCAATCTGGTCGCCTATAAGAATACCTCTAAAATCCACACAAGAAACTAAAAGTAATCAGTTCTTGCTTGTAAGTGGCATTGTTTTTGCACAGGCCACCAAAGGAAAGAAAATTTATAAAAGAAAGGGGCAAGAGAAAGACGACTAACCAGAAAATCGATGCTTATTATGTTCTCGGTCAAATCGTAGAAGCAGTAAACATGCTTGCCAAAGCAGAGAAGGTTTATCGACTGCTACCGGAGATCCGAAGCAACCTCGTAATGGCCAAAGAAGGAGCCCAAAATCCAGATGACATAGCAGGCATCCCCGGCAGGCTAACTGAAGTCTTCGGTAGAATCACGGCACCGGCGTACCCGGCATGGGGTGCCTCCCGTTACACAGCACGCATTCTCCTGGCAGTGCTCCAGCTCGATCCCTCGCGCCGGGCTGCAATGGAGATCAGGTATTCCGAAGAGTTAGTGGAATTAATAAAAAGGGAAGCTATTGAGATTGAGCGTCTTGATGTCAGGCCGGGGAAACCACTGACCGATATGCTAAATGAGTGCCTAAAGGACGGCAAGTTACCGACAGCCTTTTAC